>NZ_JBHWMB010000105.1:2466-22891 GCF_042730015.1 Streptomyces sp. NPDC059957
TTTTTGTTACGGAGTGGGGTGTCACTCGAAGGGAAAACCCTAATGTTTTTGTTGGCATCCGCACAATCCCCACACCGGCAAAAGCCCCTTCCCCCCCCCCTGGGCCCGTGTGAGCTCAGCTGCCGGGCGTCAGCCCAGGTCGCCCGTGGCCGTGCGCTCGGCCAGGCGCACCAGGGTGCGTACGGCCGAACCGGTGCCGCCCTTGGGGGTGTAGCCGAACGGGGCGCCCTCGTGGAAGGCGGGGCCCGCGATGTCGAGGTGGGCCCAGGTGATGCCCTCGCCGACGAACTCCCGGAGGAAGAGGCCGGCCACCAGGCCGCCGCCCATCCGGACACCCATGTTGGCGATGTCGGCGGTGGGGGAGTCCATGGACTTGCGCAGGTCCTCGGGGAGCGGCATCGGCCAGGAGGCCTCGCCGACCTCCTCGGCGATCTCGTGGATCGAGGTGCGGAAGGCGTCGTCGTTGGCCATGATGCCGAAGGTGCGGTCGCCCAGGGCCATCATCATGGCGCCGGTCAGGGTCGCCACGTCGACGATCGCGTCCGGGTTCTCCTCGGAGGCCTTGGTCAGCGCGTCGCCCAGGACCAGGCGGCCCTCGGCGTCCGTGTTGAGCACCTCGACGGTCTTGCCGCTGTACATGCGCAGCACGTCGCCCGGCTTGGTGGCCGAGCCGGAGGGCATGTTCTCGGCGAGCGCGAGCCAGCCGGTCACGTTGACCTGGAGGCCGAGCTTGGCGGCCGCGACGACGGAGGCGAAGACGGCGGCGGCGCCGGCCATGTCGCACTTCATCGTCTCGTTGTGGCCGGCCGGCTTCAGGGAGATGCCGCCGGAGTCGTAGGTGATGCCCTTGCCGACGAAGGCGAGGGTCTTCTCCGCCTTGGCGTGGGTGTAGGAGAGCTTCACCAGGCGCGGCGGGTTCTCGGAGCCCTTGCCGACGCCCATGATGCCGCCGTAGCCACCCTTGATCAGGGCCTTCTCGTCCAGGATCTGGACCTTGATGCCGTTCTCCTTCGCGGCCGCGCCGGCGACTGCGGCGAAGGCCTCGGGGGTGAGGTCGTTCGGCGGGGTGTTGACCAGGTCACGGGCGATGTTGATCTCGGTCGCGACGATCGTGGCGCGCTCGGCCGCGGCCTTGTGCTCCTTGTCGCGCGGCTTGGCGCCGAGCAGGGCGATCTCGGCGAGCGGCTGCTTCGGGCCGCTGTTCTTGCCGCCGTCCGAGCCCTTCTTCTCGCCGCCCTGGTAGGCGGTGAACGCGTACGCGCCCAGCAGCGCGCCCTCGGCCACGGCCGTGACGGCGGAGGCGTCGTCCAGGGGGAGCGCGAAGCCGGCCTTCTTGGCGCCGTGCAGGGCACGGGCGGCGGCGCCGGCGGCGCGGCGCAGCGCCTCCTCGTCGTAGGACTCGTCCGTGTCGGGGAGGGCGCCCAGCCCGACCGCCAGCACGACCGGGACCTTGAGGCCGTCCGGGGCCGGCAGCTTGGTGGTCTCGCCTTCGGCGCCCGAGGCACCGAGTGCGTCGAGCACGGCGGCGAGCTTGCCGTCGTACGCCTTGTCCACGGCCTCGGCGCCCGCGGCGACGACGGGGCCCTTGGGGCCCTTCGCCACGCCGACGACGAGGGCGTCGGCGCGCAGCGTCGCCGGTCCGGCAGTGCTGAGAGTCAGAGCAGTCACGGTGGTGAATTCTCGCTTCCGTTTTGGTGGTGTGGGCCGAGTGGGTGGACGGCCGTCCGTAGCGATCGTATTCGGGCCCGATGGCCGCCGGAAATGAGCCTACGCGCACGCACTCGTCCGCACGCCACTCGAAGGTTTGGCAAGTTGTTCGATCACGAGGCGGGCAGGTTCACCCATCTGTGGCTTCTGTTCCAGGTTTGCCTCTTAGACCTGACGAGGTCCGAAACACTCGGACCACTCTCGCAAGGGGACGCGGGGTTCCTTTGCATCATTTCCACAGAGCCTCCCCGGTCTGGCCCAACGCCACAGGCCGAAGTCGAGGATCTGCGGGGGGAAAGGCCGAAATGGTCCACAAGAACCGGATGAACAGGCTCGCCGCCGTCTGCCTCGCGGCCGCCATAGCATCCGTCGCGGTACCCGGAGCGGCCGCGCAGGCGGCGGTCACTCCGCGAGTCGACCTCCGGGTCCTCGTCGTCGACGACGGCGGGAGCTCGGTCGAGGCGATCACGGCGGAACTCCGCGACACGGGGGTTCCGTACACCCGCATCGACCTGGGCAGCGGGAGCCGTCCGGTCGTCAACGCGGCGTTCCTCGCCGACACGGTCGACGGCCGGCCGCGCGCCAAGTTCCAGAGCGTGGTGCTGCCGAACGAGAACCCGTTCGGGGCGGGCTCGGCCGAGATGGCCGCCCTCACCGCGTACGAGACGGCGTACGGGATCCGCCAGGTCGACGCCTACACCTGGGCGCACCCGGGCGTTGGCCTGGAGTACACCGACAACGGAGGCTACAGCGGCACCCTGGACGGCACCCAGGCCGCCGTCACCGCCGCCGGCAAGGCGGGCCCCTTCGCCTACCTCGGGGGGCAGGTGGCCTTCGAGGACAACTCGGCGCTGATCCCCGAGAGCTACGGGTACATGGCCAAGCCGCGGCCGGGGTACACCAGCTACCTCGACGCCCCGGTCGGCTCCGGACGGGCCTCGCTCGTCGGCGAGTACGCCCACGACGGGCGCAGCGAACTGGTCGTCACCTTCGGCTACAACCAGTACCAGCAGCAGTTCCGGCTGCTGGCCCGGGGCATCGTCGAGTGGATGACCCAGGGCGTCCACCTCGGCCAGGAGCGGAACTACTTCGCGGTCCACGTCGACGACGTCTTCGCCCCCGACGCCCGCTGGAACAAGGACCTGAACTGCACCCCGGGCGACTACGCCTGCGCCGGCGGCGAGGGCCAGGAGTCCACGATCCGGATGACGGCCGCCGACGCCGTGTACGCGGCGCAGTGGCAGACGTCCAAGAGCTTCAAGCTCGACATGCTCTTCAACGGCGGCGCCGGTGAGGAGTGGAAGGCGGAGCACGGCGGGGTCGACGCCCTGACCGCCCAGCTCGTCGCCGACCGGGCGAAGTACCGGTGGATGAACCACACCTACACCCACCCGTTCCTCGGCTGCGTCCAGGACACCACCACCGTCCCGTGGACCTGCACGAAGAACAGCGCCGGCGCGATCAACTACATGAGCCGCGCCGAGATCTCGGCGCAGATCCGGGACAACAACAACTGGGCCGCCTCCAAGGGCATCACCACCGACCGCACCGAACTGGTCACCGGTGAGCACTCCGGCCTCAAGACGCTTCCGCAGCAGCCCCAGGACAACCCCAACCTGGCCGGCGCGCTCGCCGACAACGGCGTGAAGTGGGCGGGCAGCGACAACTCGCGCGAGCCCGCGCAGCGGGCGGTCGGCGCCGCGCTGACCGTCCCCCGGCACCCGATGAACGTGTACTACAACACGGGCACCAACGCCGAGATGGCCGACGAGTACAACTGGATCTACACCAGCCGGGCCGACGGCGGCAGCGGCATCTGCGAGGACAACCCCGGCACCTCCACCTGCCTGCCGGACCCGCTCGACGCCACCACGGGCTACCTGGACTACATCGTTCCGGCCGAGGCCAGGACCGCCATGCGGCACGTCCTGAACAACGACCCGCGCCCGCACTACGTCCACCAGTCCAACCTCGCCGAGGACCGCACGCTCTACCCGGTGCTGAACCAGGTCCTCGACACCTACCGCACCCTCTACGCGCCCTCCGCGCCCATCGTGAACCAGAGCATGAAGGACACCGGCGTCGAGCTCCAGCGCCGCGCGGCCTGGAACGCCGCGATCGCCGCCAACCAGGTCACCGCCTACCGCATCGGCAAGGTCGTCACCGTCAAGGCGCCCTCCGGAGTCGTGGCCCCGGTCACGGCGCCCACCGGCACCAGGAAGCAGCTCCTGCTGGGCACCACGGACTTCGGCACCGCCTACGCCGGCACCCGCTCCGCCTGGACGGCGCCCGAACTGCTCCAGAGCGCCGTCACGCTGAACACGCCCTGACGCCCCACCTGCTCTGACGTTCCACCTGCTCCGACGCTCCACCTGCCCTGACCACCGGTCATGCCCTGACCACCGGGCACGCCCTGACCACAGGGCACGCACGTCACAAGACAGCCACGCGTACCACCTAGCGCCGGCGCTCCGCGAACCACGGGCGCCGGCCCCTTTTCCGTCCTGGGGGGACACACCGCATGAGCCATGGGCGCCATGTCACCATGCTCACCGAAGGCACCTACCCGCACGTCCACGGGGGCGTCAGCACGTGGTGCGACCAACTGGTCCGCGGCATGCCGGAGGTCGACTTCAACGTCATAGCCCTGACCGGCTCCGGACGTGAGCCGGTCACCTGGGAGTTGCCGCGCAACGTCTACCGCCACACCAGCGTTCCCCTCTGGGGTGCTCCGCCGCCCCGCAGACTTCGCTCAGGACTGCGGGGCAAGGCCCGGCGCGGTTTCGCCGAGACCTACGAGACCTTCCTGCTCTCCCTGCTCGACCCCGCGCGCGGCGGATTCTCCGAATCCCTGCGCGAGCTGGCCGCCCTGGCCCGCTCCGGGCGGCTCGCCGCGGCCCTGCGCTCCGAATCGGTGCTGCGCCTGCTGATGACCGTCTGGACCCGCCCCGGCCTGGTCACCGCCGCCGCCGAGCCCACCATCCACGACGCGCTCACCGCCACCGACCTGCTGGAACACGCCCTGCGCCCGCTGTCCGTGCGGATCCCGCCCGACAGCGTCGCCCACGCCGTCAGCAGCGGACTGGCCACCCTCCCGGCGCTCGCCGCCAAATACCTCGACAAGGTGCCCTTCCTCCTCACCGAGCACGGCATCTACCTCCGCGAGCGCTACCTCGGCTACCGCAGCGCCGAACAGCGCTGGCCCGTCAAGGCGCTCATGCTCGGCTTCTACCGCGAGCTCAACACCGAGGGCTACCGGCAGGCCGACCTGATCACCCCGTGCAACCAGTACAACCGCCGCTGGGAGGAGCGCGGGGGCGCCGACTCCGAGCGGATCCGGACCGTCTACAACGGCGTCGACCCGCACGCCTTCCCCGAGGCCGGCCCCGAGCCGGAGATCCCCACCCTCAGCTGGTGCGGCCGCATCGACCCCATCAAGGACCTCGAAACCCTCATCCGCGCCTACGCCTTCATGCGCGACGAGCTCCCCGCCCTGCGGCTGCGCCTCTTCGGCCCGGTCCCGGCCGGCTGCGAGGAGTACAAGCTCAAGCTGGAGAAGCTCGCCGCCGAGCTGGGCGTCGGCGACGGGATCTCCTACGAGGGCCGCATCGAAAAGGTCGCCCAGGCCTACGCGGCCGGCTCGGTCGTGATGCTCTCCTCCATCAGCGAGGGCTTCCCCTTCTCCATCATCGAGGCCATGTCCTGCGGCCGCACCACCGTCTCCACCGACGTGGGCGGGGTCCGCGAGGCCGTCGGCGACACCGGCCTCGTCGTCCCGCCGCGCGAGCCCGAGACCATGGCCCGCGCCACCCTCGCCCTGCTCCGCGACGACGAGCGCCGCGCGGAACTGGGCCGGATGTCCCGCAAGCGGGTGGTGGAGAAGTTCACGCTCCACCAGTCCGTGGACGGCTTCCGCCACATCTACCGCGAGCTCGCCGGCCAGCCCGTCCTGCCCGTCCACGTGGGCGACGAGTGGACCCAGCGCCTCGCCGACCCCTGGTACAAGGAACTCGCCGCCGACGGGAGCATGTGGTGAGCGGATCCCTCTGGCTCAAGCCGCCCGGCCCGGGCGGGGCCTGGGTGCCCGTCGGCCACGCCGCGGCGGCCGGGCGCGGTACGGCGCCCGCCGCGGACGCGGCCGACGCCCTGCCCGGCATCCCCCGGCCGCGCCGCGAAGGGCGCGAAGGACGCGAAGGGCGCGAAGGACGCGAAGGGCGCGAAGGACGCGACGGACCGGCCGCCGACCCGATGGACGAACTCGCCGAGCGACTCGACGTGTTCATCGCCGCTGCCGTCCACCCCGACGAGATCGCCGCCGTCCTGGAATCCGACGGCATGACCGACGAGCACATCCGCCTCGCCTACGGCCGCCAGGACTCCTTCGGCCTCGCCGAGGAGCTCTACGCCCGGGTGCCGCGCTCCTTCCCGGAACCCGACAAGGTCCCCGACCCCTGGAAGGTCCCCCTCACCGCCTGCCTCCTGCGCGGGGTGATCTTCGCCCTGCCCGGGCTCGCCTACCTGCTGGGCGCGCCCCTGCTGGACGGTCCCAAGGACCGGCTGGGGCTGCCCGCAGGGACGCTCACCCTGCTCGCCGGGGCGCTCATCGGCTGGGTCTGGGACCAGACCCTGTCCCACCGGGCGTACTCCTGGCTCGGGCTCGGCGACCGGGCCGCCGCCGGGCGGACCCTGCTCGCCGGAGCCCCCGCGGGGGCCCTCCTGGGTACCGCCGCCGCGCTGGCGGTACCCGGCGGGCCCCCCTTCTCCTACGCCTTCGCCGCCGGTCAGGCCCTGTACGTCGGGGCCGCCACCGTGCTGCTCGTCCTCGGGCGGGAGCGCCTGCTGCTGGCCGCGCTCGCACCCATGGCCGTCGGGGCGCTGCTCTCCCTCTTCCTGGAACTGCCCATTCCGGTCCGGGTGTTCCTGCTGACGGCCTCCCTCCTGGCCGCCTGCGGCCTGGCCGGACGGGAACTGCCGCTGGCCGACGGCCTACGGGCCCTCGCGCTGCGCGTCCGAGGCTGGACGGAGCACCGGCCGGGCGAACGGGGCCCGGTGCGCTGGCAGATGCTGCGCGGCGCCGAGGAGGAGTACGGGCCGCGCGGACCCCGGCTCGGGGACTCCGTCCCGTACGGGGTGTTCGGCCTGGGCACCGGTCTGCTCGTGCTGTACGCGGCCCTCGGGGAGGTGCTCGCCGGAGGCCCCGCCGAAGCGGTCGCGGCCCCCTCGGCGGTGGCGCTCACCCTCAGCATGGGCCCCGCCGAATGGCTGCTCCACCGGTTCCGCAGCGGCAGCCTCGCCGGCCTGCGCGCGGCCCGCTCGCCCCGGCAGTTCCGGCTGCGGATGCTCTCCACCCTGGCCCGGTGCCTCGCCACCTACCTGGCGGTGCTGCTGGCCCTCGGCGTCACCGGAACCCTGCTCTGGCCCGGCGCGCCCGGCCTGACCGGGGTCCGGGTCGCCACCCTGCTGCTGCTCGGGGCCGTGATGTGGACCGGGCTGCTCCTGCAGTCCTTCGGGGCGGTCCGGCCCGCCGCGGTGGTCTGCGCCTCGGCCGCCGTCGCGCAGAGCCTGGCCCTGCTCCTGGGCCTCGGCCAGCCGCGCGCCGTGCAACTGGCCGTCGCCGGAGCCGCGGCGCTCGCGCTGGGCACGCTGGTCTGCCTGCTGCTCGGCCGCGCGACGGCCCACCGCTGACCCCCGTCCGTCACCGCCGACGCACGTGACCCCGTACGAGAAGAAGGACCTCATGCTCCTGGTGCCCCTCTACGAGCACCCCGCCGACCGCCCCGAGTACTGGGAGCGGCTCATCCGCTCCGCGGGCCGGCTGCACTCCGTGGTGCTCAACCCCGCCAGCGGCCCGGGCGAGGCCCCCGACGAGCGGTTCGCCGCCGTCGCGGAAAGGCTTCGCGGGGCCGGGGTGCCCGTCCTGGGGTACGCCGACACCGACTACGGGCGCCGCCCGCACGCCGCCGTGGTCCAGGACCTGCTGCGCCACCGCGACTGGTACGCCGCCGACGGCACCTTCCTGGACCAGGCCGCGTCCGGCCCGGAGTTCCTGCCGCACTACCGGCGGCTCGTCGTCGCGGCGCGGGCCGCCGGAGCCCGTACCGTCGTCCTCAACCACGGAGTGCACCCGCACCCGGGCTACGCCGAACTCGCCGATCTGCTCGTCACCTTCGAGGGGCCCTGGGACGCCTACCGGGACGCCGCCGCCGTTCCCCCGTGGACCGCGGACCATCCCGCCCACCGGTTCTGCCACCTCGTCTACGCCGTCCCGCCGGGCGCCCCGGCCGCCGAACTCGCCGAGCGGCTGGCGGCCCAGCGGGGAGCGGGGGTGCACTGCGCGGTCCCGGGGACCGGCGCGCACCCGTGGGGGACCCTGCCGTACGCCCTGGAGGCCGCCGGATGAGACGCCCGCCCACCCACTCGTCCAGCCACTCGTCCAGCCACCCGTCCGCCCGCTCGGCGGTCCGCCGCCGCCTGCTGTTCCTCGTACCGCTCCTCCTGCTCGCGGCCTGCACCTCCGGCCCGGACCGGGACGACGACGGGGAGGACCGGCCCGACGACCTCTCGCCCGCCCCCGCCCCGGGGGAGCGCTGGCAGCCGGCACCCGGGGTCAGCTGGCAGTGGCAGATCACCGGGAAGCTCGACACCTCGGTGAAGGCGGCGGTCTACGACATCGACGGGTTCACCACCACCAAGGAGCAGGTCGCCGAGCTGAAGGCGGCCGGCCGGCGGACCATCTGCTACCTCTCCACCGGCGCCTGGGAGGACTTCCGGCCCGACGCCGGGGCCTTCCCGGCGTCGATGCGCGGGGAGGGCAACGGCTGGGAGGGCGAGCGCTGGCTCGACATCCGGCGGCTCACGGAACTGGAACCGCTGATCGCCAAGCGGTTCGACATGTGCCGGGACAAGGGCTTCGACGCGGTGGAGCCGGACAACATGGACGCCTACCGCAACAAGTCGGGCTTCCCGCTCACCGCGGGCGACCAGCTGACCTACAACCGGCTGATCGTGCGGCTCGCGCACGACCGGGGGCTGTCGGTCGGGCTCAAGAACGACCTGGACCAGATCCCGGAGCTGGTGGGGGACTTCGACTTCGCGGTCAACGAACAGTGCGCCCAGTACGACGAATGCGGCCGGCTGACCCCGTTCATCGCGGCGGGCAAAGCGGTCTTCCACGTGGAGTACGAGCTCCCGGCGAGCCGGTTCTGCCCGGCCTCGCGCGAGCTGAAGCTGAGCTCGCTGGAGAAGAAGTACGACCTGGGCGCCTGGCGGAAGGCCTGCTGAGCGCCTGCCGGGGGAGGGCGGGGGAGGGCGGGGCAGCCGCTCAGCCCACCGGGAGGATCGCGTGCACCCGGTAGCCGCCCCCGAAGCGGGGTCCGGCGAAGCAGGAGCCGCCCAGGGCCACGGCCCGCTCGCGCATGCCGAGCAGGCCGTGCCCGCCGCCGGGATCGCCGGGTTCCGGCGAGGGGTCCGCCGCGGAGCCGCCGTCGTCCAGCACGGTCACCTCCACGGAGCCGCCCACCCGCACCACGCTGACCTCGGCGCCGGCCCCCGGGCCCGCGTGCTTGCGGACGTTGGTCAGCGCCTCCTGGATCACCCGGTACGCCGCCAGGTCCACGGCGGCCGGCAGCGGAACCGCGGCGGCCGGGCCCAGCTGGACCATCACCTTCACCGGGAGCCCGGCGTTGCGGAAGGTGTCCACCAGGTCGCCGAGGACCGCCAGACCGGGCGCGGGCTCGGTCGGCGCCTCCGGGTCGCCGGACTGGCGCAGCAGCCCGACGGTCGCCCGCAGCTCGTTCAGGGCCGAGCGGCTGGCGTCCCGTACGTGCGCCAGGGCCTCCTTGGCCTGGTCCGGGCGCTTGTCCATGACGTGCGCGGCCACCCCCGCCTGCACGTTGACCAGGGCGATGTGATGGGCCACCACGTCGTGGAGGTCCCGGGCGATCCGCAGC
Source organism: Streptomyces sp. NPDC059957 (assembly GCF_042730015.1). Classification (NCBI taxonomy): domain Bacteria; kingdom Bacillati; phylum Actinomycetota; class Actinomycetes; order Kitasatosporales; family Streptomycetaceae; genus Streptomyces; species Streptomyces sp. NPDC059957. The sequence continues at coordinate 12,123 of NZ_JBHWMB010000105.1, forward strand.
CGCTCCTCGGCGACCCGGCGCCGGGCCTCCTCCTCGCGGGTCCGCTCGGCGCGCTCGGCCCGCTCCTGGATGGCGTCGATGAACGCCCGGCGGCTGCGCACCGCGTCCCCGGCGGCGGCGGCCATGCCGGTCCAGGCGAAGATGCCGAGGTTCTCCTGGGAGTACCAGGGCAGCGGCCCGGCCAGCATGGCCACGCCCGTCAGCCCGGCCATGGTGAGCAGGCCGAGCCTCCAGGTGGTGGGCCGGTCGGTGCGGGAGGCCACCGTGTACAGGGCGATCACCGTGCACATGGCGACGGGCGCCCGCGGCTCCCCGGTGGTCAGCTCCAGCAGCGAGAGCCCGACGGCCACGGCCAGCACCGCGCGCGGCCGCCGGCGCCGCAGCACCAGGGCGGCCGCGCCGAGCACCATGAGGACCAGCGAGAAGGGCTCGGGGGTGCGGGTCCCGAAGGTCGGCCCGTACTCCCCGTGCGGGTCGGCGAAGGATGCGACGACCATGGCGACGAGCGCCCCGAACGCCAGGACGGCGTCGGTGGCCAGCGGATGGTCCCGCATCCACTGCCGCGTGGGGGCGAACGGCCCGAGGTCTGTCGTCACCCCGATACGGTACGGCCCCGCGCGCGCTTTCAGCCCCGGGGCGGCGGCGCGGGAGGCGTCCCGGGCGGAGCCGGGGGAGGGGTCGGTGGCGGGATCGCTGCCGGAGGCCGCCCCAGCGGGGCGCGGGAGCGCTCCGGGCCCCACGTGGCGCGGACCAGGCAAATCAGCATCACCGACGCGATGGCGGCCAGGTGTTCCTTGCCCGCCAGGTTGTCCTTGAAGAGCAGCTCGCCGATCATGACCAGGATCACGGCGGAGCCGGTCACGTACGCCCGGTAGCGCCAGCAGACGTACACGGCGAGCCCGACCACCGCCGCCGAGGGCCCGGTGTCGTTGACGATCCTGTCCGACTCGGGCAGGCCGAAGGGATGGTCCGGGCCCAGCGAGAGCCCGATCCGCGCGTACATGGTCCCGGCCAGGGTGGCCACGTAGCCGATGACCAGCGTGCGCCACCAGCCGATGCAGATCTCCGAGATCCCGAAGACGAGCAGGATCTGCGCGAGCGCGCCCCACACCGGCAGGTCCAGCGCAGGGACGAACAGCGACAGCGGGGTCCGCAGCAGGGCCAGCCAGAGCGGGTCGACGGCCTTGACCGACCCGAGGTCCTGCACCGGCTGGAAGCCCCATGAGGTCTGCTGCACGATCTGGAAGACCGCGGTCAGGCAGACCGCGCCGAGGGTCATCGGGATCGCCCGCCACCTGTCGTGGACGAGCGCGTCCCGGACCGTGCGGTACAGGGGCCCCCACTCGCGGCGGGCGAACCGCCGCAGTGAGGCAGTGCTCAACGCTTGCTCTCCAGATGTCTGCGGTGCATCCACTTCGGCAGCCCGGGTGCTTCCAGGAAGCCCTCGGCCCGGCCCGCCGCGATCCCGATCCGCAGCAGGTCCGAACTCTTCTCGAAGAGCATGAACCGCGGTTCCCAGATCGGCCGGTATTTGGCGTTGGCCCGGTAGAGGGACTCGATCTGCCACCAGCGCGAGAAGAAGCTCAGCAGCGAGCGCCACAGACGCAGCACCGGACCGGCGCCGAGCTTCGACCCGCGCTCGAAGACGGAGCGGAACATCGCGAAGTTGAGCGAGACCTGGGTGACGCCGATCTCCTTGGCGCGCTCCAGGAGTTCGATGACCATGAACTCCATCAGGCCGTTCTCGGAATCCCGGTCACGGCGCATCAGGTCCAGCGACAGGCCCTTGGGTCCCCAGGGCACGAAGGACAGCACGGCGCGCAGTTCGCCCTCGCCGTCGAAGCACTCCAGCATCACGCACTGGCCGTCGTCGGGATCGCCCAGCCGGCCCAGCGCCATCGAGAAGCCGCGCTCGGTCGCGCCGTCGCGCCAGTCGTCGGCGCGCAGCAGGAGCACGTCCATCTCCTCGGCCGGGATGTCGGCGTGGCGGCGGATGCGGACGGTGTACCCGGCCCGCTTGACCCGGTTGTACGCCTGGCGGACGGTCCGCATGGCGCGGCCCTCCAGGGTGAACTCGTCGGTCTCCACGATGGCTTCGTCGCCGAGCTCCAGCGCGTCCAGTCCGTGCCGTGCGTAGATCTGCCCGGCTTCCTCGCTCGCGCCCATCACGGCGGGGACCCAGCCGTGCTCGCGGGCCTCGGCCAGCCAGGGCTCGATGGCGCCGGGCCAGGCCTCGGGGTCGCCGATCGGGTCGCCGGAGGCCAGCGAGACCCCGCCGACGACGCGGTAGGTGACCGCGGCCTTGCCGGTGGGGGACCAGATGACGGACTTCTCGCGGCGCAGCGCGAAGTAGCCCAGCGAGTCGCGGTCGCCGTGCCGGGCGAGCAGCAGGCGCAGCTTCTCCTCGTCCTCCTCGCCGATCGGGTCCACGGCGCGGCGCGAGCGGAAGGCCGCGAACAGCACGGCGAGCAGCAGCAGCGTCGACATGACGTTGATCGTCACGTCCACCCAGCCCGGGGTGGTGATCGTGTTGTACGCCTTGTCGCCGGGGGCCAGGGTGACCAGCCGCATCACGCCGTACCGCCAGCGCGCAAGGAACGTGGCGTCCGCGGCGTCCGGGTCGGTGTTGGTCGCGCCGACGAGCAGGGCGGCGACCAGCGAGGTCACCAGCAGGCCGACGGAGGCGACCAGGCTGGCCAGCAGCGGGTTGGAGCGGTCGCCCTTGGCGTAGAACTCCCGGCGGCCCAGCAGCAGGGCGCCGACGAAGAGCGCGGTCAGCCCGAAGGCCACCCAGTTCTGCGGGTGGACGCGGAACTCCGGATAGCAGAACTCGTACGAGCCCCCCGAGCACGGGGTGAAGGAGGCTACGGCGGCCATCGCGAAGGCCGCCAGGAGCAGCCCGCTGAGCACGAGGTTCAGGATCCAGGCCGCGCGCTTGCGGCGGCCCATGGTGACGGTGAGCAGCAGCGAGAACGCCGCGGAGGCGAAGCCCGCCGTGAGCAGGTACGGGGTGTAGAAATCGGCGGTGCTGTGCCGGCGCAGGTCCTGGCCGAGCGAGAACCACACCGCGCTGAGCAGGTTGACGAAGGTGACGGCGCGCAAGTACCACACGGCGAAGCCGGCGCTGCGCCGCGAGCGGGTGCTTCCCCGGCCGGTTTCCCGGGTGTTCCCCTGCCCGGCCGGTGCGGCTCCCTGGGCGCTGCCCTGGGCATTGGCCTGGGCGTTCCCCCGCCCGCCCCCCGGATTGTTTCTGCCGTTCGGATCCCCACCGGTTCCTCGGTCGGTCTTCCGATCGGTCTCTGCGCTGGTCAAACGGACCTCTCCCATAAAAGCCGATCATATGGGGCATTGCGGTCCGTGTTGATCTCCGGAGAACCGCGGCCTGGTCAAGGCCGCGGACCCCGGCGACTCATTCGGTGGGCTCGACCGCCCGCTCGGGGAGTTCCGCCGCGAGTGCGGCGGCCGCCTGGACGAGGGGAAGAGCCAGCAGCGCCCCGGTTCCTTCTCCCACAGTGACGCCGTGGTCGAGCACGGGGTTGAGTGCCATCCGGTCCAGTGCCTTCGCCTGGCCGGGCTCTCCGCTGGCCTGTCCGGCCAGCCACCAGTCCGGCGCCCGGAAAGCGGCCCGCTGGGCCACCAGCCCGCAGGCCGCCGAGACGACCCCGTCGAGGATCACGGGGGTGCGGCGCACCGCGCACTGGAGCAGGAAGCCGGTGATCGCGGCGACGTCGGCACCGCCGACGGCGGCGAGCAGCGCCACCTGATCCCCGAGGACGGGCCGGGCGCGTCGCAGCGCGTCGCGGATCGCCGCACACTTGCGCATCCAGGTCAGGTCGTCGATCGGCATGCCGCCGCGGCCGGTGACCACGGAGGCGTCGGTACCGCACAGCGCGGCGACGAGGGTCGCGGCGACGGTGGTCCCGCCGACGCTCAGGTCGCCGAGGACGACCAGGTCGGTCCCGGAGTCGGCCTCCTCGTCGGCGATCTGGATCCCGAGGCGCAGCGCGGCCCGGGCCTCCTCGATCGTCAGCGCGTCCTCCACGTCGATCCGCCCGCTGCCGCGCCGGATGCGGTGCTTGGTGATCTCCGGGGGCAGCAGCTCGAGATGGCAGTCCAGGCCGGCGTCCACGATCCGTACGGAGGCGCCCAGCCGCCCCGCGAGGACCGCCACCGGGCTCCGGCCGTCCAGGACGGCCCGCACCAGCTCGTGGGCGCTGCCGGCGGGACGCGCGGAGACCCCCTCGGAGGCCACCCCGTGGTCGGCGGCGAACAGTACGACGCGGGGTCGCTCGATCGGCTTGACCGGCACCTGGCCCTGCGCGGCGGCGAGCCACTCGGCGAGTTCGTCGAGCCGCCCCAGCGCCCCGACCGGCACGGCCAGCCGTTCACGGCGTTCCTCGGCGTCACGCCGGACGCCCCCGTCGGGGCGCTCGATCAGATCGGAGAAGTCGTCGAGATTCAGCGTGGTCATTTGCCAGAGGGTACAGCGGAGCCCTGCGGGGCTTGAACGGTCGTCACACCCCGGGGCGTTGCCGTCGCCGGGCGAGCCGCGTGCGGCGCGCCGGCGGGCCCCGGCCCCGCGCGAAGACCCGGGTGCGGCGCCACGCGCGGCTACTGCTTCAGGACCAGCGCCTGCCCCGCCACCACCAGGAGGACGTGCTCGCACTCCCCGGCGACCCCCGCGTTCAGCCGCCCCAGCTCGTCGCGGAACCGCCGCCCCGCCGCCGTCGCGGGAACGACCCCGGAGCCGACCTCGTTGCTGACCAGCACCACCTGCCGACGGGTGGCCCGGACCGCCGCCACCAGTTCACCGACGCGCGCAGCCAGCTCTTTGCTTCCCCCGCCCGCCCAGACGGAGTCGTCCCAGGCACCGGCCCGGTCCATCGCGTCCGTGAGCCACAGCGCCAGGCAGTCGATGAGCAGCGCCGGGCCCTCCTGCTCCAGCAGCGGCACCAGGTCGCAGGTCTCCACCGTCCGCCAGGACGCGGCCCTGCGCTCGCGGTGGAGCCCGACCCGCGCGGCCCACTCCGCATCGCCCTCGCGGGTACCGCCCGTGGCCACGTAGACCACCTCCGGGTAGCCGGTCAGCCGGCGCTCGGCCTCGTACGACTTGCCCGACCGGGCGCCGCCCAGGACCAGGGTCCGCCGCGGCACCTCCGGCGCCGGCCGGTACTCCCCGGCCGCCACCGTGGTCCCGTCCGCCACGGTCCGCGCGCCCGCGGCCGCGCACCGGCGCTCCAGCTCCGCCCCGGGCGGGGTGTCGTGGTCCAGGTGGACGGCGATCACGTCCGTCGCCGGGCCCACCGCCCCGCTGGCCCGCAGCCGCGCCAGCGCCTCCGGCCGGCCGAGCACGTCCGCGAGGACCACGTCGTACGGGCGCCGCCCGCTGGTGCCCGAGGTCCCGGCCGGGGCGCCGCCCGGCGGCAGGTACAGCATCCGGGCGCCGTCCGGCCCGGTCACCTCGTACCCGGTGCCCGGCGCGTCCATCGGCACGGCCCGCACCCGGTGCCCCGAGATCACCGCGAGCTCCCGCCCGTCCGGCACCCGCCCGGCCGCCGGCAGCCCCGGCGGCAGCTCGACGGCGGGACCGTCGTGCGGGTGCGTCAGCAGGACCTGCCGTACGGCCGCCAGCGAATGCCCCGCCCGGGCGCCGGCGAGCACCGCCCCGGGGGTCAGGTCCAGCAGCAGCGCCCCGTCCACGAGCACGGAGGTGGCGGCGCGCACCCGGGGCCCCACGGAGAGCGCGCAGGCGGCGCAGGGACAGCCGGGGCGGGGCAGTCCTTCGGGTGTGCCGGTGCCGAGCAGAGTGAGTTCCACAGGATGATCCTCCCGCGTCGCCGGGACTGCTGCGCGCCCGGTTAGTCTGCGGGCACACTCAAGGCGAGAAGCGTGTGAGAAGCGGACGAGCAACGGAGGCGGACATGGCGTGGACGTGGCGGTTCGAGACGGCCGACGGCAGTGAGACGAGCCCGTCGGTGGTGCCGGAGGAGTTCACCACGCAGGGAGACGCCGAATCCTGGATCGGCGAGTACTGGAAGGACCTGCTGGAGGGCGGCACCGAACAGGTGAAGCTGTCCGACGACAACGGGACCCAGCTCTACACGATGAGCCTGCGCGAGGCCGCCGAACTCTGAGGGCCGGGGCGTGCGAGAGCCCGGACCCCCAGGGGGTCCGGGCTCTGCCGTGCGAAGGGGTGCCGGGGCTCAGCCCCGTACGCCGCACAGGTGCAGCAGCGCGGCGACCCCGCGGTAGGGGTCGGTCCGGCCGGCGCGGTCCTCGGCGGCGAGCAGCCCCTCCAGTTCCGCGTCGGCGGGGAGCTTGTCGCCGGCCTCGGTGCCGTCGGTGAAGACGCGCACCCCGTACCAGGTCTGCAGCGGGGCGCCGATCCCCGACAGGGTCGCGGTCAGCGTGGCCAGCCGGTCGGCGCGTACGTCCAGGCCCAGCCGGTTCGTGTAGTCGACGCCGTCGAAGGCCGCCAGCGCGGCCGTCCAGTCGCCGTGCAGGCCGGGCCGCATCGCGAGGGCGTCGCCGTTGCGCACCAGCAGGGACAGCAGTCCGCCGGGGGCCAGCATCCGGGCGAGCCCGGCGAGCATGGCGTCCGGCTCGGGCACGTACATGAGGACGCCGTGGCAGAGCACGACGTCGAAGCTGCCCGGCAGGAAGTGCGCGCCGGTCTCCCGGCCGTCGCCCTCCATGAGGCGGACGCGGTCCTGGATCCCGGGGGGCTCGGCGGCCAGCACCTCACGGGCGACGGCCAGCATGGCCGGGTCCTGTTCCAGCCCGGTCACCATGTGCCCGGCGCGGGCCAGGCGCAGCGCCTGGGTGCCCTGGCCCATGCCCACGTCGAGGACGCGCAGGCGCTGCCCCACGGCGAAGCGGTGCGCGATCTGCTCGTCGACCTGACGGCCGACGAGCTCTTGGCGCACCACGTTGCGGAGCCCGCCCAGGCCTTCGAGCCAAAGCCGGGCCCCGTCCGTGAAGCCACCCCCGCCGAACGCTCCGGGCGTTCCTCGGCTCAGGGCCGTTCCCCGCGCTTGACCTGCGGCTTCGGCAGACGCAGCCGGCGCATCTGGAGGGTGCGCATCAGGCCGTACGCGACGGCGCCGCGCTTGGGCTCGTCCGGGAAGCGCTCGTTCAGGGCCTTGCGCAGGCGGATGAACATGCCGACGGAGTCGACGATGATCAGCGCGATCACGCCGAGCCACAGCAGGAGCGCGATGTTCTGGATGGACGGCACCCGCACCATGCTCAGCACCAGGATGATCACGGCCAGCGGCAGGAACATCTCGGCGACGGAGAAGCGGGAGTCCACGAAGTCGCGTACGTACCGGCGCACGGGACCCTTGTCGCGGGTGGGCAGATAACGCTCGTCGCCATTGGCGAGGGCCTCGCGCTGCTTGGTCATCTCGACCCGGCGGCGCTCACGAGCTCGCTTGGCATCCTCCTTGCGGTTGCCGGTCGAGGCCACCACGGCCTTGCGCTGCGACTGGGCCACAGCACGCTTCGGCGTCGGGCGGCCCTTCGGGGCCTGAGGGTCACGGGACTGCGAGAGGTCGGCGCTCACCTTGTCGGTGGCGGCGTCCTTCTCTTCCTTGGAGGATCGGCTACCAAACACAAAACCCAAGGGTACGTGGTTGTGGCCACGCGCCCCATCCCCGAGGGGAACGATCCGGCAACGGCGGGCGTCCTTCCTGAGGGAAGCACCTACTCCTTACGCCTGACACGGCGGACGATCAGTCGTCCTGGAGGAGGAGCGCATCCCCGCTCGAACAGTGCGGTAATAGAGACAGGCCCCGTACTGTGGGTCTTGTTGGTGACCTGGAGCACAGTCCGTCTAGAAGGGGGCGCGCGAAGCCCATGAGCGGTGTCATGAAGCGTATGGGGATGATCTTCCGCGCGAAGGCGAACAAGGCCCTGGACCGGGCCGAGGACCCGCGCGAGACCCTCGACTACTCGTACCAGAAGCAGCTGGAGCTGCTCCAGAAGGTGCGCCGCGGAGTCGCCGACGTGGCGACCTCCCGCAAGCGGCTGGAGCTGCAGCTCAACCAGCTCCAGGGGCAGTCCAGCAAGCTGGAGGACCAGGGCCGCAAGGCGCTGGCCCTGGGCCGTGAGGACCTGGCCCGCGAGGCCCTGTCCCGCCGCGCCTCGCTGCAGCAGCAGGTCAGCGACCTGGAGGTGCAGCACCAGACCCTCCAGGGCGAGGAGGAGAAGCTGACCCTCGCCGCGCAGCGGCTGCAGGCCAAGGTGGACGCCTTCCGCACGAAGAAGGAGACCATCAAGGCCACGTACACGGCGGCCCAGGCGCAGACGCGGATCGCCGAGTCCTTCTCCGGCATCTCCGAGGAGATGAGCGACGTCGGCCTCGCCATCCAGCGCGCCGAGGACAAGACGGCGCAGCTCCAGGCCCGCGCCGGCGCGATCGACGAGCTGCTCGCCTCCGGCGCGCTCGACGACCGGAGCGGCCTCGGCTCCAAGGACGACATCCAGGCCGAGCTCGACCGCCTCTCCGGCGGGACGGACGTGGAGCTGGAGCTCCAGCGCATGAAGGCCGAGCTGGCGGGCGGCCCCTCCGCCCAGCAGCAGTCCATCGAGGGCGGCGCCCCGGGCGCCGGCCAGCCGTCGCAGACCCAGCACCGGTTCGACAAGCAGTAGGACGGGGCCCGGCATGATTGTCCGCATCATGGGGGAAGGTCAGGTGGAGCTGGCGGACAGCCACTTCACCGAGCTCAACAAGCTGGACGACGAACTGCTCGCGGAGATGGAGAGCGGTGACGAGGAGGGCTTCCGGCGCACGCTGGGCGAGCTGCTCGACGCCGTACGCCGACTCGGCAAGCCGCTGCCCGACGAGGCGCTGGAGCCGTCGGAGCTGATCCTGCCCGCCCCCGGCGCCTCGCTGGACGAGGTGCGGGAGATGCTCAGCGACGACGGGCTGATCCCGGGCTGACCGGGACCCTGACGCACGCGTGAAGAGGAAGGGCCCGCCCCCACGGGGCGGGCCCTTCCTCTGTGTCGTCAGTCAGCGCAGTTCCTTCTTGGAGGGCCGTTCCGTGTCCGGGGTCCCGCCGATGAAGTTCTCGAACTTGCGCCGCGGCGAGGCCCACCGGCGGTCGTGGTGGAAGGCGCGCAGCCCGGATTTGGCACGGGCCTTCGGGCGGTTGACGTAGAACTTCTTCGCGTACGGGGATCCGGGCCGGGCGAGGCGGATCGCGCCGATCAGCGCGACGAAGGGGATGACCGTGCCGAAGAACGCGGTGCGCGCCTTGCCCTTCCAGAGGGCGATCAGGGCCAGGAAGAAGTTCGTCGCCGTGTTCATGGCGACCAGCCCGCGGTTGTGCCGCTCGTCCTCGGTGAGGTCGTTGACCCCGAAGGGCAGGAAGCCGCCCAGCACCAGTGCCACGATCGCCGCCGTCAGGACCACGATCTCCACGCTCTTGCGGCCCTGCTCGCTCCAGTAGACGTCGTCCAGGTGCAGGATCAGCGCGAACTCGTCCAGCACCAGCCCCGCGCCCAGCCCGAAGATCACGGCCGACAGGCCCGCCCCGAAGCTGTGCCGGGCGCTGCCGATCGCGCCGAAGCCGCCGATGATCACGAGGATCACGCCGGGGACCACGTGGTGGATGTGCATGCCGCCCGGGGTGACGTTCTTGAAGGGCCCCCGGCCCGCCCGGATCATGCGGGTGATCATGCGGGTGACCAGGAACGACAGGACGAAGGCGACCAGTGCGAGGAGCAGCGGGAGCTTCCCCGGCTCCATAATGTTGCGATACCACCAGTGACCCATGCCACCACCTCACGATTTGGGGCGTTATGGGTAACTTACCGGTCCCGTCGAGCGGGTAGCGTTCGCGCCGATGACAGATTCGTACGACGGCCCGCCCCTGACCCCGCCCCCGGACCGGGCCTCCCTCCTCGACGGGGTCCGCTTCGCCTTCGGCACGCTCACCGTGCTGCCCGCGCGCATCACCCGCTGGGACCGGCCCGCAGCCCGAACCGGCATGGCCTGCGCCCCGCTCGCCGGGCTCGTCGTGGGGCTCCTCGCGGCCGTGCCCGGCGTGCTCCTGCTCCTGTGCGGCGGCGGCCCGCTGCTCGCCGCGGCCGTCACCGTCGCCGTACCGGCGGCCCTGACCCGCGCCCTGCACCTGGACGGCCTCGCCGACACGGTGGACGGACTGGGCAGCGCCAAGCCGGCCGACGCCGCGCTGCGCATCATGAAGCAGTCCGACATCGGCCCCTTCGGGGTGGTGGCGCTGGTGTTCGTGCTGCTGGTCCAAGTCGCGGCGCTGGCCGACGTGTACGCCGACAGCTGGATCCGGGGTGCGCTCGCCGCCGTGGTCGCCGCCGTCACCGCCCGGCTCGCCATGACCCTGGCCTCCCGCGACGGGGTCCCCCCGGCCCGCCCCGAGGGGCTGGGCGCGGCGGTCGCCGGAGTCGTCCCGCGCGGGGCCGCCGCCGCGGTCGCCGTACTCGTGGTGCTCCTGTCCGCCGCGGCCGCGCTGCCCCTGGGCCCGCCGGCCGCCGCGCAGCACGCGGTGGCGGTCCTGGCCGCCCTGCTGGCGTCGGAGGCCCTGCTCCGCCGCTGCGTGCGCCGCTTCGACGGGGTCACCGGCGACGTGTTCGGAGCCCTGGCCGAGGTCTCGGCGACGACGGCCCTGGTACTCCTGGCCCTGGGCTAGGTGTATTGACCCGCAGCGTTGTTGACGCGGCTGATCGGCGGGTGTCCGCCCAGTGCGGTGTGGCAGCGGTGGTGGTTGTAGGTGTGGAGGAAGTCT
>NZ_JBHWMB010000106.1:0-737 GCF_042730015.1 Streptomyces sp. NPDC059957
GCGTCCAGGCCAATGCCGATCGCGACGCCGCCGAAGCCCTCTCCCGCGGGGAGGCCGCAGCGGCCGACGACCGCGAGCTCGTCACCGTCGGCGCCTCCACGACCGCCACGGGCGCCACGGGCGCATCCGCCGACTCCGCCACCGCACCGGTCTCCGCGTCCGCCACCGCCGCCGGTGCTCCCGCCGGTGCTCCCGCCGGCGCTCCCGCCTCCACCCCCGCCAGGGGCACCGAGCTCGCCGCGCCCGTCGCGGGCCGGGTGGTCGGCCTCGACGAGGTCGGGGACCCCGTCTTCGCCTCCCGCGCGCTCGGCGAAGGCGTCGGCATCGAGCCGGCCGACGGCCGCATCGTGGCCCCGGTCGACGGAGAACTGGTCATCGTCGCCGCCACCGGCCACGCTTTCGGCATCCGCACCGCGGACGGCGTCGAGGTGCTCATCCACATCGGCATCGACACGGTGCAGATGCGCGGGGAGGGCTTCGACGTCCGCGTCGAGGCGGGCAGCCAGGTCTCCGTCGGCGACCTCCTCGCCGAGGTCGACCTCGACGCCGTGCGCGCGGCGGAGCACCCGACCGTCACCCTCATGACCGTCACCAACACCGCCGACCTCACCTCGGTCGAGCCGCACACCGGGCAGACCGTCGCCGCCGGCGCCCCCGTGGTGACCGTACGGCGGTAACCACCGCCACCGGTCCGAAAAGGGGACACACCCACCCATGGGGCGGGGCCTCGCCGGCCC
>NZ_JBHWMB010000106.1:747-2701 GCF_042730015.1 Streptomyces sp. NPDC059957
GACAACCACCACCCCACTTCCCCTGAAGGCACGCCTCACCTTGTCATCCGCCCCCGCGTCGGACCGGTTCGGGGGAGAGGGTGGCGCACGCGTGCCAGACAATGCGGGATCATTGGGCAGAACCGGACCGCGAACGAGAAGGAGAGCAGGCGTTGAAGGCGCTGCGTGTCCTCAATAACAACGTGGTCCTCGCGCGCGACGACAAGGGCCAGGAGGTCATCCTCACCGGGCGCGGCATCGGGTTCAGCTCCCGGCAGGGCAAGCCCGTCGACCCCGCGCTCATCGTGCGCGTCTTCGTCCCGGCGGACGGCCGTGACCCCGACCACCTGAGCGAGGTCCTCGCGCTCATCGACGAGGAGGTCCTGCGGGCCGTCGTGATCGCCCTCGACGAAGCGGGCATCGAGGGACGCGAGTCCATCCGGCCGACCCTCGCCATCGCCGTCGCCGACCACGTGACCGGCGCGCTCGACCGGGCCGCGCGCGGCATCGTCATCGAGTACCCGCTGCGCGCGGAGGTCCAGGCCCTGTACGCCTCCGAGTACGCCCAGGCGCAGCGCCTGCTGGAGGCGATCAACGAGCGCCTGGACCCGCGGCTGGAGGACTCCGAGGCGATCGCGCTCGCGCTGCACCTGGTCAACGCGGGCTTCGCCACGGGCGACCTGTCCTTCACGTACACGATGACCGGGGTCATCCAGCAGATGCTCGCCGTCGTGCGGGAGCGGTACGGGCTGTCGGTGTCCCAGGAGTCCATGAGCGCGGCGCGGTTCATCACCCACGTGCGCTACCTGTTCGTGCGCATCCAGCAGCACCGGCAGCTGAAGGGTCACGAGACCACGATCGGCGAGGGCATCCGCAGGCACTACCCGGAGGCGACCCGCACCGCGCAGCAGTTGGCGACCATCGTCGAGCTGCGTCTGGGCGAGCACCTGAGCGAGGACGAGGTCTCCTACCTGGCGCTCCACGTGGCCCGCATGACCACGGAGCCGGACGGCACCGCCGCATAGGCCGCAACCGGGGCCGGACGGCACCGCCGCCTACGCCGCACACGCCGTCCGGGCCTCACCCCGGAGGCGCGACGAGGCCGAACTCGTACGCGAGGATCACGAGGTGGACCCGGTCGCGCGCGTCGAGTTTGGTGAAGAGCCGTGAGAGGTGGGCCTTCGCGGTGGCCACGCTGATGGTGAGCTCCCCGGCGATCTCCGCGTTGGACAGGCCGCGGCCGACCAGGGTCAGGACCTCGCGCTCCCGGTCCGTGACGCCGCCCGCCACCGCCCGGCCGGCTCCGGGGCGTCCCCCCGGACCGACGCCGGGGGAGGGGCCGGGCCGCGCCGCGAACTCCTCGATGAGGCGGCGCGTGACGCTCGGCGCGATGAGGGCGTCCCCCGCGGCGACGACCCGGACTCCGTCGAGGATGGACTCGAGCGGCTGGTCCTTGACGAGGAAGCCGCTCGCCCCGGCGCGGAGCGCACCGTAGACGTACTCGTCGTCGTCGAAGGTGGTGAGGACCAGGACGCGGGTCGTCGAGCGCGGATCCGCGTCGATCCGCCGGGTGGCCTCGATCCCGTCCGTGCCGGGCATCCGGATGTCCATGATGGCCACGTCCGGCCGCAGCCGCGCCACCAGTTCCACGGCGTCGGCGCCGTTCCCGGCCTCCCCGACCACCTCCAGGTCGGGGGTGTCGGCGATGAGGACGCGCAGGCCCGTACGGATCAGCGGCTGGTCGTCGATCAGCACGACACGGATCACCGGCCCGCCTCCACCGGTATCGGCAGCACGGCCGCCACCCGGAAGCCGCCGTCCGGGAGCGGCCCGGCGCTGAACTCGCCGTGCAGCAGCCCGACGCGCTCCCGCATGCCGACGATGCCGTACCCGGATCCTCCGACGCTGCCCCCGCGGCCGCGGTCGACGACCTTGACGGCCAGCTCGTCACCGCGGTGGTCGACCGTCACGGTGC
>NZ_JBHWMB010000106.1:2711-5712 GCF_042730015.1 Streptomyces sp. NPDC059957
GTCCCGGGTGCCGGAGTGCCGCACCACGTTGGTGACCGCCTCCTGGACGATGCGGAAGGCCGCGAGGTCCACGTCCGAAGGCAGTTCACGAGGCTCCCCCCGCCGGTGGACCTCGACCCGGACACCGGCGGCCGCGCTCCGCCCGACCAGCTGCCCCAGGGCGGCCAGACCGGGGACCGGCTCCAGCGGCGCGGACTCCTCCTCGCCCTTGCGCAGCGCGCCGAGCATCCGCCGCAGGCCGGCGAGCGTCTCCCTGCCCGTGGCCTCGATGGCGTCGAGCGCCTTGCGCGTCTCGGCGGGCTGGGTGTCCATGACCCGGCTGCCCACACCGGCCTGGATGGTGATGATGCCGATGTTGTGGGCGACCATGTCGTGCAGCTCCCGGGCGATGCGCAGCCGCTCCGCGGTGACCGCCTGCCGCGTGACCTGGGCGCGCACCGTGTCCGTGTGCGCCCGGTCCTGACGGATCGTGTTGCCGATCAGCCAGGCGATGACGACGGTCGACGCGAGCCCGGCCGGTGCCGAGGGGTTGAAGAAGTCCCCGCGGGTCAGGTCCCAGACCGCGTAGCCCGCCAGGGTGGCGAAACAGAGAGCGGCGGCGGAAACCGAGACCCGCCGCGGACGGGTCGCGGCGGTGTATCCGACGCCCGCGTCGGCGAGCAGGAACAGGACGAACGGCGTCTCGCCCACCGCCATCCCGAGCGAGAACACGGTGCCCGCGAGCGCGACGGCCACGGCCGCCAGCGGTGCGCGGGACAGCAGCAGCGCACCCAGGGTCGTGACGACGGCGGTGGTCAGGAGCGGCGCGTCCTCGACGTTGCCGTTGTACTGGACCAAGTGGCGCAGCTCGTCCTGCCGTTGCAGCATGCGGACCAGGATGAGGGCCACCCAGAAGGCCCCCACCCACGCACCCGGTGGCACGCGTCTGAGCAGGGATGGACGAGGGGGAGCGGTCATCGGGTGATCGTAACCGTGCCCGCCTGCCGGGACATTGGCCCGCAGGACTAATCCCCCGGGCTACCGGAAGGGCGCCGAAGTGTGAACCACCGGCCGACGCACGGACCGTACCCCGACGGGCAGCGTGGACCCCGTGATCGAATCCACCGGACTGACCAAGCGGTACGGCGACACCGTCGCCGTCGACGACCTGAGCTTCACCGTGGAACCGGGCCTGGTGACGGGATTCCTCGGCCCCAACGGCGCCGGCAAGTCCACCACCCTGCGGATGATCCTGGGCCTCAACACCCCGACCGGCGGGACCGTCACCGTGGACGGGGTTCCCTTCTCGCGCCGCCCGCGCGGACTGTGTCACGTGGGCGCCCTGTTGGACGCCCACGACGTGCACGGCGGCCGGAGCGCGCGGGCACACCTGTCCGCGCTGGCCCGCGGCAACCGGATACCCCTGTCCCGGGTGGACGAGGTGCTGCGGGAAGTCGGGCTGACGAAGGCGGCGGCCCGCCGGATCGGCGGGTTCTCCCTCGGGATGAAGCAGCGCCTCGGCATCGCGGGCGCCCTGCTCGGCGATCCGCCGGTGCTGATCTTCGACGAGCCCCTGAACGGCCTCGACCCCGAGGGTGTGCTGTGGGTGCGCGGCCTGTTCCGGCGGCTGGCGTCCGAGGGCCGCACCGTCTTCGTCTCCAGCCACATGATGGCCGAGATGGAGCACACGGCCGACCGGATCACCGTCATCGGCAGGGGCCGGCTCATCGCCGACGCGAGCCTGGCGGAGTTCGCGGCGCGTCACGCCTCCCGGGGCGTGACGGTCCGGACCCCCGACCTGACGGACCTGGAGGCACTGGAGGCCGTACTGGTCGCCGAGGGCGGGTCGGTGCACCGGGAGGACGGCCCGGCGGTCCGTGTCACCGGCCTGACGGCGGCCCGGATCGGCGACCTCGCCCACCGGCACCGCATCGGGCTGCACGAACTGGCCACCCACACCTCGTCCCTGGAATCGGCGTTCATGTCCCTCACCGCCGACAGCGTCGAATACCTCGCACACCTCGCAGGAGAACCCCGATGAGCACGCCGACCCCGTCCTGCACCAGGCCGCCCGAGCGAGCGGCGGAACACGCGGCCGGGTTCACCGACCTGCTGGCCGCCGAGTGGATCAAGATGCGCTCGCTCAGGTCGACCTACTGGGTGCTCGTCCTCAGCGCCGTCATCGCGATCGCGATCAACGTGAACGGCGTCCACTCCGACTTCCCGTACATCGACCAGCCGCAGCCGCCGCTCCCCCCGCCCTCCGGCGAACCTTCCTACACGTACGACCCGTTGTTCCACGGCCTCAGCAGCATCGCGGCCGATGTCATGGCACTGGCGGCCGGCAGCTTCGGAGCCATCACGATCTTCGGCGAGTACGCCACCGGGATGATCCGCACCACGTTCGCGGCCGTCCCCGGCCGGCGTGCGGTGATCACCGCCAAGGTGGCCCTGGTCGCGGTGATCACACTGGCCCTCGGTGCGATCGTCTCCGCGACCTCGTTCTTCACCATCAACGCGATGCTGGCCTCCCGCGACGTCGGGCTCTCGATCCAGGACCCCGGCTGCCTGCGGGCCGTCGCGGCCTACGCGCTCGTCGTCCCGGTCTGCGCACTCATCGGGATGGCCTTCGGGGCCGTCCTGCGCCACGCCACGGCCTCGATCGTCGCCGTCGTGGGGATCCTCTTCATCCTGCCCCTGCTCTTCGGCGGCGACCGGTACCGGGTCCTGAGGGAGATCGGCAACCACCTCCCGCTCGCCGCCCAGGCCCGGCTGTCACTGAACCCGGACTCCGCCACCAGCCTCGGCGCCCACCCGGGCACGATCACCGGCTCCTGGATCGCGCTCGGGGCCTGGGCGCTCGTCTCGGTGATCGTTGCCGTGACGGTCGTACGGCGCCGGGACGTGTGAGGCCGGCACGGCGGGCGGCGGGCCTGCCGGCAGGCCCACCGGGCGCACGGGCGGAAGAGGAGAAAGGGTACCCCATACCCAACGGCACAGAGTCCCCAAAGCAGGAGCAAAA
>NZ_JBHWMB010000106.1:5722-19474 GCF_042730015.1 Streptomyces sp. NPDC059957
CGTTGCCGTGCCGGTCGTACGGTGCTGGGGTGTGTGAGGCTGGCACGGCGGGCGGCGGGCCTGCTGGCAGGCCCGCCGGGCGCGCGGGCGCCGCGCGGCCGTGTCTCAACGGCCGCGCGGCCGTGTGTCAACGGAGCTGGAGCACAGCTCTCACGCCGGCGTGATCGGAGGGCCACAGGCCCGACGGGGTGCGGTCGGCCTGGGCGCGGCCCACGCGGTGGGTCGACAGCGCGGTGATCTTGCCGCGGATGAGCACGTAGTCGATGCGCTGGGTGAGGGCGGAGGTGGTGTTGCGCAGGTCGGCGGCCTGGCAGCAGGTGAATCCGGGGTCGCGGGGGCGGGTGGCGGTCCAGGCGTCGGTGAATCCGGCGGCCAGGAGGCGGTTGTGGCTCTGGGTGTTGGTTCCCGGTGTCGCCCCGACTCCGCCGGCGGCCGAGTTGAGGTCGCCCAGGAGCACGGTGGGGAGCTTGGTGTTCAGCGGGCCGGCGAGCAGTTCGTCGGTCTGTGCTTCCTGGACAGCGGGGGCGGCGGGCTCGAGATGGGTGGTCACCACGCGGGTGGTGCGGCCGCGCAGCGTGGCATCGGCCGCGACCCAGCCGCGCTCGACCCGAAGGGCCGGATTGGGCGGGCAGCCCAGCACGGGGCGGCAGAGGGGTACGTGGCTCTGGAACCGGGCGGCCTGCGCGTTCGCCACGGAGAAGGTGTGATCCGGCAGGTCGGTGCGGGCCAGGAGCACGTCGCGGTCGGTGAGGCGGATGTCCTGCAAACCGGTGGGCGTGGAGCGCGGGGCTTCGAAGTCGCTGCCGACGGTGACGCTGGCCACGGCCGCGTAGTGCTTGCCCCGGGCGGAGAGCTCGGCCAGGAGGATCTGCAGGAAGTCGTACTCGACGTGGGTGGCGCTGCCCGGTCCGGCAGGCGTCTGGCTGCGCCACAGCACGGCTTCCTGGACGCCCACGAGATGCGGATCGCCGGCGGCGATCTCGTCGGCCAGCGCTTCGGCACGCTCGGGGAAGTCCGTAGCCCGGACGTTCGCCCACACCGCGGTCACCGCGGCGACGAGCCCCTGGGGGCTGGTGGCGGCGAGAACGGGCGCGAGGTCGGCGCCGAGATAGAGGTTGCGGGTCATGACCCGCAGGGAAGCCCTGCCCCCTTCGGCGGCCGAGGCCGCGCCGAGCGAACCCGGTGCGAGGAGCGCGAGCGCGCACAGGGCGGATGTGAACCAGCGGCGAGCCATGCGGGCAGCCCTTTCGGTCAGAGCGGGCGATTTCCCGCATCCTCGCCGCAATCTAGAAGGGCTGACGGAAAGCGGCGATCCGGGTGTGGGCCGGGCGGCCTACGGTGCACCTGAATGCACCTGAATGCACCGGAGCCGCCGCCGGAACGTCGCACCAGCCGGCACCCCGGACGCGGCCGGCTACGCGGCGCCCGCCGCCGCCAGCACCGCGACGGGCAGGAGCAGGATCCACTGCGGCAGGCGGAGCAGTGGCCTGGGCCAGCCGACGGAGAGGGTGATGACGAGGAAGGCGGCCGCGTACGCGACGAAGTGCGCGGCCACGAACCACGCCAGCAGGCCGGTCCCCGGCGTACCGTCCTTCTGGGAGAGGTAGAGCAGGGCGAGTCCGGAGAGCGCCAAGTCGACGCTCACCATGTGCCAGACGGCGTGCAGGACGCGCTTGGGTTCGTCCGCGACCCCCGAGGACAGCAGCGGGTGCACCACATCGCGGCGCCCGCCGATGACGTGTACTGCGGCGACGCCGACGGCGGTGATGCCCGCCGCGAGGAACCAGCTGTTCATCGGACCTCGATTCCCTTGGCCACGACGGCGGCCAGCCGTGCGGCCAGTTGCGGGTCAGGGTGTTCCCCGACCAGTCCTACGTGGAAGAACACGGCTCCTGCCAGCGTGTCCAGGACCAGGTCCACCGGCGTTTCGGCCGCGATCTCCCCGCGCACCACGGCGCGTTCGAAGACGATCAGCAGCCCTTCCTTCGACGGGGCCAGGAAGTCGCCGCGGATGCGCGCCTTCAGTTCCGGATCGGCGGCGAAGTCCGCGAGCAGCCCCGGGAGCGCCGCCGCGGCGGCAGGCGCGCTGAACTCGTCGACCAGGCCCTGGAGCAGCACGGTCAGATCCCCGGCCAGCGTTCCGGTGTCCGGGGGCGGAGCGTCGTCGGTGGTCGTGAAGACGGCCTCGAAGACCAACTCCGGCTTGCCCGGCCACCGTCGGTAGATCGTGTCCTTGCCCACGCCGGCCCGAGCGGCCACCGCCCCGATCGAGGTGGCGGCGTAGCCGACCTCGACCACCAGCTCCGCCGCCGCGCCGATGATCGCCTCGTGCGACCGGGGATCCCTGGGTCGCCCCCTGGAGGGCGGAGAAGTGCTCATGGCATTTACCTTACGGGTCGACCCGTAAGGTAAACAAGGGGTCGGCTCCGTAAGCCGGCGTCGGCGTCACATGGGCCGGCGGGATCCAGCCAAGGGTGCAGAGCGATATCCAGATGTCGGGAGGCGGGTCCGGCCGGCCCGGTACGAGCCTGCGCTCCTCGGCCCACGCATCGCCGGCGACCGCCGTGGCGACCCGACGCCAGAAGCGCACCGCGGCCGTGTTGGCGTCCTGGAGCTCCGACATGTCGCAGCGGAGGCCCGGTGTCACACGCTCCACGGTTCCAGGGCGCTCCAGGTGCCCCCGGCCGCCTCGAAGACCAACTCCGAGCCTTCGAAGGCCTCTTGCGCACTCCCCGGACGCAGGCTGCCGAAACGCTCAGCGCACAGATCGACCTGCACCAGCCCGTCGAACCGGGTGAACTGCGGGGGATCAGGCGGGGGTGGGGCCGGTCATTCTCCGTCCGGGCCGGCGGGCGCCGTCGGTTTGCCGCTGTCCGGGGGAGTGATGCGGCGCAGGGTGCGGATCGCCGGGATCGAGAGCAGTGCCACGCAGCCCGCCAGGCAGGTGCCCCCCGAGACCAGCAGCAACGTCTGGGGGGAGGCCAGCTCCGTGGCCGGTCCCGCCAGGATCTGGCCGAGGGCGATTCCGGACACCGAGCCGGCCAGCTCGTACGCGGTGACCCGGTTGAGCACCGCCGGCGGCGTGTGGGTCTGGACGCTGGTCGCCCACATCACCGACCAGAACGCCCAGGCGCCACCGCCGAGGACGTGGCCCGCCAGTAGCACCGGCAGTCCGGCCCCCAACGCCACGCAGAGCGGTAGCGCGGTGAACAGCGCCATGGCGATCGCGCCGGCGGCCAGCGGCCGGGCCGGGCGCAGTCGCAGGGCGAGCAGGCCTCCGAGCACCGTGCCGACACCGAGGAAGGAGACGGCCAGGCCGTACGCGTTCGGGCCGAGGCGGGCTCCGATCAGCGCCGAGCTCAGTGGCACCAGCGGGCCGAAGAGGAGCACGCCGTAGGCCACCCAGATCAGGATCACCGCCCACATCCAGGTGCGGGAGCGGAACTCCTGCCAGCCCTGGCGCAGATCGCGGCGGAGCGAACTCCGCTGGGCGGCGGCCGCGGAGTTGGTGGTTCCGGCGTCGGCGTCGGTGTCGGCCAGGGTTCCCGGGGGTGTTCCCGCGGGGGCCAGGCGGATGAGCCCCAGGCACAGGGCGCTGAGTACGAAGGTGCCCGCGTCGATCGCATAAACGGTCCCGGCGCCGGTGAGTACGATCAGCAGGCCCGCCAGGGCCGGGCCGAGCAGTTGGGCCAGCGCGTCGGCGACTTTGAGCGTGGCGTTGGCGCGCTGCGGTTCCCGGGCGACCAGCGGGACCATCCCGTTCACCCCGGGCTGGAACATCGCGACGGCCGCACCGGCCAGTGCCGCCATGGTCACCAACAGCCAGAACGGCGGCGCCCCGGCGAAGAACGCGGCAGCCAGTACCCCTTGGGTGACCACCCGGACGAGGTCTGCGCCGACCATCATCCGGCGCGCGCCGACCCGGTCGGCGAACACCCCACCGAACAGGACCAGGAGAACGAACGTCCCGGTCCAGGTGCCGAGGACGAAGCCGACTCCGGAGATCCCGTACAGCGGGCCGACCGCGAGCGCGGCGGCCACCGGCATCATCGCGTCGCCGACCAGGGAAACGGCGCGGGCGATGAAGTAGAGCGTGAATCGCCGGTCCCACAAGGAGGCTCCGGCGGTTGGCGCATCGGTGTCGAGGGTCTGGACGGTGAGGACGGTCTGGGCCTGTGATTGGTTCTGTGCGGTGGTCACAGGATGATGCTGGACTAGACCAATCGGCCGCTCCAGTGTCCTGAACGACACGATGGGGTACTT
The DNA here is from genome assembly GCF_042730015.1 of Streptomyces sp. NPDC059957. Classification (NCBI taxonomy): domain Bacteria; kingdom Bacillati; phylum Actinomycetota; class Actinomycetes; order Kitasatosporales; family Streptomycetaceae; genus Streptomyces; species Streptomyces sp. NPDC059957. The sequence goes on from NZ_JBHWMB010000106.1 coordinate 9,986, forward strand.
TCGGGCCATGACGCCTCGTTCGCTGCCGAAGTCCCCGGCGCTTCACCGGGTCGTGGCCGTGCTGCAGTCCCCGCAGTCGACCTTCCCGCTGGCCTGCGCGACCGAGGTGTTCGGCGACCACAGCCCGGCGATCCCCTCCCGCTACGCGTTCGAGGTCTGCACCGAGCACCCCGGCCCGCTGCGAACCCAGGCCGGCTACGACCTGCTGGTCACGGCGGGCCTGGACGCGCTGGAGCGCGCGGACACCGTCCTGATTCCCGGCTGGCAGCAGCCCGCCGGCACCGAGGTGTCGGCAACGCTGATCGCGGCGGTCCGCAAGGCGCACCGCCGCGGCGCGCGAGTCGTCGGCATCTGCTCGGGCACGTTCGTCCTCGCGGCCGCCGGACTGCTGGACGATCGCAGGGCCGCCACCCACTGGGCCCAGGCCCCGGAGCTGGCCGCCCGGTTCCCGCGGGTCCGGGTCGACCCCGCAGTGCTGTACGTGGACCACGGCGACGTCGCGACCAGCGCCGGGTCGGCGGCGGGCGTGGACCTCTGCCTGCACCTGGTGCGCACCGATCAGGGTGCCGCCTACGCGATGCGGATCGCCCGCCAGATGGTGATGCCGCCGCACCGCGAGGGCTGCCAGCTGCAATACGCCGAACTGCCGACCTCCGGACCGGTCGCCGACTCGCTGGCCCCGCTGCTGGAGTGGCTGGCCGAGCGCCTGGACCAGCCGGTCAGCGTCGCCGAGATGGCGGTCCGCTCCCAGGTTTCGGCCCGCACGCTGACCCGGCGCTTCACCGAACAATTGGGGATCAGCCCCGGACGCTGGCTACTTGACCGCCGTCTCGCCGCCACCCGCGCGCTGCTGGAAGAGACCGACCTGCCCGTGGAAACCATCGCGCACCGGGTCGGCCTCTCCTCGGCCGTCAACCTGCGCCGGCGCTTCCACGAGGCCCTGCGCACCACACCCGCCGCCTACCGGCGCGCCTTTCGAGCGGACGGGGCCGGGCCTGAGATCGGAAAGCTGCCACGGTGACCCCGGCCGCAGCGTCTACCAGTGGGTGAGGTCGAACACCTCCGCGCAGTAGGGGTCGGACTCGTCCGACGGGTTGTACTGCAACTGCTCGGCGGTGATGAGGCTGGGGAGGGCCGCGGACAGGCCCGTGATGGCGGGGACCACCGCGCCGTGCCGGTCGCGCAGTGCCACGTCGAGCCCGACGGTGTCCGGCAGTCCTCCGCCGGTGAGGTACAGGCGCGCGCGTTCCTCGTCGAGCAGGAGGAAGCCCACCAGGACGAGCCCGTCAGGGTTGTCGGTGTCCGCGCTCGGCGCGATGTCGGTGGCGGCCGCGTGGAGGGCGTCCGTCACGTCGAGCACCCCGGGGTGGGCGTCCAGAATCAGCCGCACGGTTTCCGCGGCCACCAGGGGGATGCCGAGCCGCTCCCCGGGGCCGGCCGGGGCGAGGGGGCGGCCGCCGGGGGATTGCCGTACGAGCTGTCGTACCGCGGCCAGTAGCCCGGCGGCGGGGACGTCGTTCCCCTCGGGGTCCAGCAGGGGGACGTCGTAGGCCGTCGACGTCTCCGGGGCGGAGCCGTCCCCTACGACGATGCGTACGAGGCCCCGAGGCTCCGTCAGGGGCAGTACACCCCTGACCGCGGGGCCGCCTCCCAAGGGTGTCGGCGTCAGGCGGAGCAGCGCCCGGGTCGCTGAGGACCGCAGCTCTGTCAGCCGGTCGTCTTCCCGGCGCACGGCAGCGGCAGACCGCGACGACCGCTCATCACCGGACGGAGATGACGGTGGTTTCACGTCTCGTTCACCGCGCCCGGGCACTTGCTGCGAGCCATCCGCCAACAGTAGGCGGTCCTCGTGCCGGGACCGGCGCATCGGCGCGGCTACGGGCCGGACGCTTCCGTGGTGTTGGGCATGAATGGGGGCCGACGCCCGTACAACCCCCGGGGCCGGTCGGCAGTCGTACCTGCTGTAGTCGATCAGATGTAACGCGCGGGGGAGACCGGTGAACACCTTCAAGAGTCCCATGACGGCCGTCGGCACGGCAGTCGCATGCGGGACAGTGGGCGCATCGGCGCCCCCCGTCGGCGGCGCGGCAGCCGGCGGCGTCCCGGGGGGCTCCTCCCCGTCGGCCGGAGGGAAGGGCCACCCTTCCCCGATCCCGCTCCGCACGGCGGCGCTCATGGGTCTCCTGGCCGCGTCCCTCACCGGCTGCGGATTCCTGGGGGACTCGGGCGACTACGCGGACGGCGCCATGGGGGCCGGCGGCAGCGGGCGGTCCTTCACCGTGGCCGCGGCCGGCGACATCCTGATCCACCCCCAGCTGATCGACCAGGCCGCCCGCGACGCGAAGGCCGAAGGCCGGTCCGGGTACGAGTTCGACAAGATCATGGCGGGCGTTAAACCCGTCATCAGCAAGGCGGACCTCGGCATCTGCCACATGGAACCGGTCCTCGGAAAGCCCGGCGGCCCCTTCCAGAGCTACCCGGACTTCCTGGTTCCGCCGCAGATCGCGACCACGATCAAGAACATCGGGTACGACACCTGCTCGACGTCCTCCAACCACACCCTCGACCACGGCCCCGAGGGCGTGTACCGCACGCTGGACACCCTCGACAAGGCGGGCCTGAAGCACACCGGCTCCGCCCGCAACCAGGCCGAAGCCGACAAGCCGTTGATCATGGACGTCAAGGGCGTCAAGGTGGCGCAGATCTCCTACGCCTTCGGGTTCAACGGCCGGGAACTGCCTGCGGACAAGCCGTGGCTGGCGAACCTGACCGACTTCGACAAGATCGCCGCCGCCGAGACCGCCGCCCGCAAGGCAGGCGCCGAGGTGGTGATCCTGTCGATCCACTGGGGCCGTGAGCACCAGCCGAACGCGAGCAAGCCCCAGCTCAAGCTCGGCCGCCAGCTCGCCGAGAAGACCGGGATCAACCTGGTCATCGGACACCACGCGCACGTGGTTCAGCCCTTCGAGAAGGTCGGCGGCACCTGGATCGCGTACGGCCTCGGGAACCAGCTCGCCCGCCACGACGTTCCCACCGGCCTGACCGAAGAAGGCGCCATCGGCTGGTTCGAGTTCGCCGAGAAGGGTGGCAAGTGGGACGTGCAGGCCCGGTTCGTGCCGACCTTCACCGACATCCCGCCGGACCCTGAGGACACGCAGGACGGCGCCGACACCGGGGTCGAGATCAAACCCGTACGCGACCACCGCCTGGTCGACGTGGCCGAAGCGCTCCGCAACGACGAGAACCTGCTGCCCGAGCAGCGCGCCCGCTACCGCGTGGCCTTCGAGCGCACCGTGGGCACGATCCTGAACCGGGGCGCCGCCCAGGACGGCCTGCGCCCCCTGCAGGAACTCCCGGGCTGAGTCCGCCGCCGGCCCGGACGGCCGGCCCCCGCAGGAACTCCGGGGCTGAGCCCCCCCATGCCCGGCCCCGGACCTTTTACTCGTACATACGGCCATATCCGCAGGACCCACACCCAAGAGAGGAGCGCCCCTGTGGCCGCTTCCCGAACGAAGCGGCGGCGCAAAGCCCGCCGAAGAGCCGACATGTCCCTGCTCGGCGGCATCCGCCCGCCGATCGCCGCACTGTCCGCCCTACTGCTCCTCCTGGCCGGTCTCACCGCCCTGAGCCTGGGCAGCGTCCGCAAGGACCAGCTCCCCGAAGCCGTGCTGACCTCCCAGCAACACTTCGCGGAGGACGGCGCGATCGCCCTGCGGGCGTCCCTGGACGAGAGCGTCACCGACCTCAACCGGACCGCCACCCTCTTCTCGGCGGGCGACCCGGTCACCCCCGACGCCGTCCTCGACAAGATCGGCAGCGCCTACCAGAAATGGCGCGGCACGGCGCTCGTCGAGATCAGCTCCGGCCGGCTGCTCGCCGCCCGCGGCGAGAACCTCCCGCTGCCCGCCATCGACTTGTCCAAGCTGTCGGACAAGAGCGGCCTCACACCCCGGATGATCCGCCTGGAGAACGGCGAGACCCGACTGCTGACCCTCGCCCTGCTCACCTGGCCGGGCAAGCCGCAGCAATTGCTGGTCGCCTCCAGCAGCCTGCGCTTCCCGGGCATCAGCCTCGGCGACTTCCGGGCCATCGCGGTCGTGGACTCCGAAGGCCGGATCCTCAGCAGCGACGGCATCCCCGAACCCGAGCAGGTACTCACCGACCTTCAGCGCGCGGACGTCAAGCGGGACACCAAGCAGCTCAGGTCCTTCGCCAAATCGGCGGCGAAGAAGGCCAAGCGCCACCCGCTGACAACCAAGGAGCCGGGCTCCGGAGGGTTCCGCGGCGTGAGCGGAAGCCTGCTGGGCGGCGAGTTCGCCGGTGACCGCGCCGCCGCCGGCTACGCGACCCTGGCCGGCCCCGAAGCCGGTGTCGGCACGACTGCCACCAGCCTCGGCCTCACCGTCGTCGCCATGGTCAACGTCGCCGAGGACACCCGGCCGGCGACCGACGCCGTCGTAGGCCTCATCGCGGCCGGCGCCCTGCTGCTCATCGGCGGCCTGGTGATCCTCCTGCTCGTCACCACCGTCCAGCGACCGCTGCTCGCCCTCTTCCTGGAGAGCCGACGGCTGACCCGCCGAGACCTGCAGCGGCCCGTGAGGGTCCCGCGCAGCGGTGAAGGCGCCCGGATCGGCCTGGCGCTGGAGCGCCTGCGCCGCCAGCTGCTCGACCAGCCCGACCCGGGCCCGGACGGCATCGCCACCGGCGGCACATTGCGCAAGACCGGGGTCCGCACCCTCGTCGCACTGTCCCTGGTCCTGCTGATCGGCTGGTGCCTGCCCCTCGGGCTGATGCTCAACCGGGCCGGTGAAGAAGTCGTCGTGCCCCAGCAGATCGTCAACGACCAGCGCGAGCGCACCGACACCGTGAACGACCGGGTCCGGCGCGCGCTCAACGAAGGGCACGCCGACCTGGTCTCGGTCGCCTCGCTGATGAACGACCGCACCACCACGCAGCACATGGCGATCGTGCTGGAGCGCACGCTGCAGGAACACCTGCGCTACCAGTCGCTGTACGTGGTCGACGCGAACGGCAAGGTGCTCGCCAAGGCCGGCTCGCAGCCGAAGGCGCCCGCCACCAAGGGTCCCGGCCGGGAACCGATCACCCTGATCACCGGCGGCAACGAACCGCTCCTCGTCGCGGCCGCCGACACCTCAAGCCGCAAGGGCGCGGCGGTCGTCGCCGAGTTCCGGGTCGACTTCCTCAACTCGCTGCTGAAGCGGCCCGGGCTGGGTGAGATCCGGGTCGTCGACGCGGAACACCGGGTGATCGCCTCCAGCAGCGGCTACCAGGCCTTCGAGAAGCTCGATGACAAGCGGCTCGGTGCGCTGGTCGACGGCGCCTCCCTCAAGGTCGGCATGGCGCCCCGCCCGGCCGGTGTCCTCTACCGCGACCGCGGTTCGCCGACCATCGCCGCCGCGACCCCGTTCGTCGGCGGTGGCGCCGCCAAGAAGATGAACTGGACCGTGGTCAGCTGGCAGCCCGCCAGGGGCCTGGCCATCCCCGAGTACAGCCTGCAGAACCGTACGGTGCTGGCCGGACTGCTCGGCCTCACGGCCGCCGTGGCCTGCCTCGGATGGCTCCACCTCATCGTGGTCCGCGCCCTGCGCGAACTCGCACAGCGGGCCGAGGCCCTGGCGGACGGCGATCGCCGCACCGTCCTGTTCCCGCGCCACCACGACGAGGTCGGCGCCGTCACCCGCAGCCTGGAAGTCATCAGGCAGCAGCTCCAGGAGCTGCGCAAACGGGAAGCCGCCCGCACCACCGACCGGCCCGAACGGCCCGCCCCGGCCGGAAGGCACTGACCCGCGACGCCCTTCCGCCGTACCCACGGATCCGTCCCCGGGAGGCTTGTGCCTCCCGGGGAGGGGAGGCGGACGTCAGTCGAGGTAGGTGTAGCCGAGCGGATTGCTGAGCCGGCCGCATTCGGTGCCCGCATAGACGGAGACGGTGGCGGCCGTGGGCCACTCGGGTGCGACGGCGAGGATGGAGGTGTCGCTGAGCACCACCACGTCCGGGGCTTCCCGGCCGGTGAAGCACCCGTCGGCTCCCAGGGTGCCGAAGAACACCCGCGTATAGGCGCTGAGGTCGGCGCCGCTCAGTGTGACCTGGTTGCCGCCGCTCCGAGGGCCGGCGTTCGGCTGTAGCGCGACGAGTTGTCCCTGCGGATCCCCGTCCGGGGAACCGGGCCGGCTGAAGGGCACCCCGGCCGCACAGTGTCCGGGCCCGGTGGCCTCGGCCCGCGGCGCGGAGTGGACCAACGGCAGGTTGCACAGGAACACCGCGACGAGCAGGAGTCCGGTCCGGCGCTGGGTACGCGTCATGGCGAGGAAGCCTTCCGGCGAATCGGGTGAAACCGGGGGAACCCGGGCCGCCCCATCATGGCGAGGCGGCACTGCGCGAAGCCAGCACAAACGCCTGATGTCGCGGACGGCCGGGGCAGGCCTGGCCGTTTGGCCGAGGCCTCTCACCCGGAGGTTCCGGCACGCTGGAGGGTCCCGCCGGGTCGGGACGAACAGGGTGGCGTGCGCACGGCATCACGGTTCGTCGCTCCCCGGCTCGTGTCGATCGTAGGGAGGGCGTCCGGTGACGCCGACGTGCCGTGTGGTGCCGCTGACGAAGGGAACGTCATGACGCCCCCGCCCTCGCCGGCCGCGTCTCCCGGACTGCCTGCACCCGCCGGATCCGCCGGATCCGCCGGATCCGCCGGATCCCCGGCGTGCCCCGCATCCGGCCGGCGGACGGCTCCCCGATCCTTCGTCTCGATGCGCGTGGCCGGGTGGGCGATGCCGCTGCTCGCGTTCGCGCTGGGGATGTGGAGGATCACGGGCCCGTCTCCGTGGACGGACGAGATCGTCACCATGGACGTGGCGCGGCGGTCGTGGTCGGAGCTGTTCGCGCTGCTGGGGCGCGTCGACGCGGTGCACGGCTTGCACTACGTACTGATGCACCTGGTGGGGCGGGTCACCTCGGTCACCGAGTTCACGATGCGGGTCCCGTCGGCGGCGGCCGTCGCCGTCGCCGTGGCCGGGACGGTGTGGATGGGCCGGGCGCTCGGCGGACCCCGCCTCGGCGTGTGCGCGGGGTTGGCCCTCGCGGTGGCGCCGACGGCGTCCCGGTACGCGCAAGAAGGGCGCTCGTTCGCCTTCGTCATGGCGGCGGCCGTCCTGGCCACCGGAGCACTGGCCCGGATCCTGGGCGGGGACGGCCGACGGCGATGGCCGGTCGCGTACGCGGTCCTGCTGGCGCTGCTGGGCTGGTTCAACATCATGGGGCTGCTGCTGCTCGCCGCACATGCGGTCACCGTGGCCTGGATCCGTCCCCGGCGCCCTGCGATCCTCCGCCTGGCAGCCGCCCAGGCAGTGGCCATCGCCGCCGTGGCACCCCTGTTCGTCCTGGCCCTGACGCAGAGTTCCGCCGTGGGGGAGTCCCCGCCGGTCTCCTTCGGCACCCCCGCGGCCCTCTTCTCCTGGCTGTTGTTCCCCGGCCAGGACACCCTCCTGACCCCGTTCAAGTTCCTGCTCATCGGCGCGACCCTGACCGCCCTGGGAGCCCTCGTCGTACGACGGCGTACGAGCCCGACCCTGATCCGGGCCGTGGCGGTGCCGTGGTTGTTCGTACCGCCGGCCCTCCTCGCCCTGGCCACCCTGGCCCAACCCGTCTTCGCCTACCGCTACCTGGTCTTCTGCCTGCCCGCGCTGACCCTGCTGTTCGCGGCGGGAATCCTCACCCTGCCCTGGTGGGCCCGGGTCGCGCTCGTCCTGGCCGTGGCCGCGCCCCTGGCCTTCTCGCACCGCGCGATCCGGCTGGAGCAGAGCCGTCCCTGGGACAGCCTGGCCGTCGTGCGGATCCTGCGCGTGCACGGTTCCCCGGGTGACACCGTCCTGTTCAGCGGCGCCCGCTGCGGCCTGATCTCCACCGCCTACCAGGAGGTGTTCACCCAGCGAGCCGACCTCGGCCGCTCCCGCACCGCCGCTGTGGCCGACGCACTGGACAACACGCGCACCGACCCGGCCACCCTCGCGCTCCGCCTGGAACGCGCGCCCCGCGTGTGGCACGTCATGTGCACCCACCTCTCCCCGGCGGCCCGGCCGGCGGCCGATCGGGCCGCCGCCACCCAGGAACAGGCGATCCGGGCCGCGGGCCTGCGCCCCTCACGCCACTTCACCATCCGAGGCATGGAAATCACGCTTGAAACCAGGCCCTGATGGCGCCGCACGTGTGCCGCCCGGCCCGTTGTCGATCGCCCGTGCTCAGGCGAAGTGCGCGGTGATGCGCTGGAGCGGGACGAACTTGAAGTTCTGGTTCCCGCTGCCGCCGGGGGCGCCGTTGGAGCCGTCCTGGCAGATGAAGACGCCCTGGGGGAAGGCCGGACCGAGGTTGGCCGCGGTGGCGTCGATGCCGTCGGTGTCCTCGCAGTCGTCGGCCGCGGTGCCGTTGGCGACGGAGAAGCGGCCGAGGTAGGCGCGGGTGGTGCGGTCGTAGACGGTGAAGTCGTTGCTGCCCTGGGAGGAGACGTAGATCCGGTTGCCCGCAGCGGCGATGCCCTCGGCGTCGGCGGTGATGTGGCCGCCGGATCCGGTGGAGTCGAGCTTGGTGCGCGAGGTGCCCGAGGTGGGCTCGGCGCCGTACACCCAGACGCCGACGTCCTCCTCGCCGAGGTAGAGCTTGCCGGTGCTCTCGTCGGCGTAGCAGCCCTCGACGGCGGAACCCGCGTCCCACAGGCGGACCGAGGCCGCGTTCACCGTGTCACCGTTCACGTCGAGTTCCCACTGCTCGACGCGGCCCGAGGTGGAGTTGGGGAAGGCGTACAGCTTTCCGGAGGCCGGGGAGGTGTAGAGGCAGATGCCGTGGGCGGTGACCTCGGTGGGAACGTCCTTCAGGTGCTTGAGCTGCCGGCTGACAGGGTCGATGCGGTAGACGTGCATGGCGCCGTTGCCGCCGGCGGCCTCGTCGTCCGCGGAGACGACGATGTTGCCGCGCAGGTCGACGTTGTTGCCGTAGTCCCCGCTGATCCGCTGGATCCTGGCGCCGGACAGGTCGTAGACCTCCAGCGCCCCCTTCTTGTCCGTGGCGACGACCACCGACTTGGCGGGGTCGGTCGGGTGAACCCAGATCGCCGGGTCGTCGGCGGCGTCCCCGCTGTGCGAGACGGGCGCGGTCTCCACGCTCGCGGTGACGGAGACGGACGCCGCGTGCGCCGGCGCGGCGGGTACGACCAGTGCGGCCAACGCCGCGGCGGGCAGGACGGCCGTACGGACAGAAGCGGTGAAGGACACCGGGTTTCCCTTCCACTGTGCATGCTGGACAGGGGGAGGGTAGGGAGGCATTGCGTGCTCGGCGTGAACAGGAGCTGAACCGGCTGCGTCCCACCGTCCGGCCTGCGCCCCCGCTGATGCCGTCATCGGGTAATCCGTTGAGCGCGAACGCCGCGTGACACCGGCTTAACGAGGTCCCACAGGGTTTTTGGGGGTTTTCTCCCCTCCTGTT
>NZ_JBHWMB010000106.1:19484-22005 GCF_042730015.1 Streptomyces sp. NPDC059957
GCGGGTGGCGCCCCATCTTCTGGTCGGCGCCCCGGTGGGTGCTGTAAGTGGGCAATCTGGGGAGCACGAACGCCGGGGAAACTCGGGGAAAAGATGCCATGCGGCTTTCGCGGGGGTGTCCGCCCGTCCGGCTGTCGCTCAGGGCGGACTCCGGCTGCGGGCTGCGGGCTGCGGTCTATCGGCTGAGCGACTTGAGCGATGCCGCGTCGTACGGCTTCAGCTCGTCGAAGCGGTTGCCGAGGACCTTCGCCGCCCACTGCGGGTCCTGGAGCAGGGCCCGGCCGACGGCGACCATGTCGAACTCGTCGCGTTCCATGCGGTCCAGGAGGTCTTCGATGTCGCCGAGCGCCGCGCCTTCGCCGGCGAAGGCGCGGAGGAAGTCTCCGTCGAGGCCGACCGAGCCGACGGTGATGGCGGGCCGGCCGGTGAGCTTCCTGGTCCAGCCCGCCAGGTTCAGGTCCGAGCCCTCGAACTCCGGGAGCCAGTAGCGCCGGGTGGAGGCGTGGAACGCGTCGACGCCGGCCGCCGTGAGCGGGGCCAGGATGGCCTCCAGCTCCTCCGGGGTCTGCGCGAGCCGTCCGTCGTAAGCCTCCTGCTTCCACTGGGAGTAGCGGAAGATCACCGGGAAGTCGGCCGGGACGCGTTCGCGGACCGCGGCCACGACCTCCGCGGCGAACTTCGTACGGGCCACCGCGTTGCCGCCGTAGGCGTCGGTGCGGCGGTTGGTCCGCTCCCACAGGAACTGGTCGATCAGGTAGCCGTGGGCGCCGTGCAGCTCGACGCCGTCGAAGCCGATGCGCGCGGCCTCCGCGGCGGCGTCGGCGAATGCGCCGATGACGTCGTCGAGGTCGGTGCGGGTCATCGCCCTGCCGGTCCCCTCCGTGCCGTCGACGCGGATGCCGGAGGGGCCGACGGCGGGAGCCTCGGCATACGGCGCCTCGCCCTGCTTGCGCACCATGCCTATGTGCCACAGCTGCGGCACGATCGCGCCGCCCGACTCGTGCACGGCCGCGGCGACCTTCGCCCACCCCGCCAACTGGTCCTCGCCGTGGAACCGCGGCACCCGGTCGCTCTGCCCGGCGGAGTCGTGACCGACGTAGGTGCCCTCGGTGATGATCAAGCCCACACCCGCGGCGGCCCGGCTGGCGTAGTACGCCTGCACGTCCTCGCCGGGTACGCCGTCGGGGGAGAACATCCGCGTCATCGGAGCCATCGCGATGCGGTTGGGGACGGTCAGGCCGTTCAGGGTGACGGGCCGGGACAGGATCTCGGCCGCGCGTGAGGCGGTGGCCGTGGTGACGGTCATGCGGGTCCTCCGGATTGAGGCGGTGGCTCGTCGGGTGGCAACGAGGAGTGCATAGTACACAGAGTATGTATCATGCATATTGCCGCCCGGCCCGCCGTTCCCCGGGTGCGGGGGTTCGCGATAATGGGGCGCCGGATGGAGTGGGAGGCGTAGTGCTGGAGAAACTGGAGCGGGAGCTGATGCTGCTCTCGCGGCACCAGGTGCTTGCTCGGCGGGAGCGCGACCCCGAGCGCCTGGAGCGCTCGGCGTACCTGTTGCTCAGCCGGATCGACACGCAAGGTCCCATGTCCATCGGGGAGTTGTCGGAGGCCTTCGGGCTCGACACCTCGACCGTGAACCGCCAGACGGCTGCGCTGCTGCGCTGGGGACTGGCCGAACGCGTCTCGGACCCGGAAGGCGGCATGGCGCGCAAGCTGCGCATCACCGTCGAAGGCGGGCGTCGGCTCGCCGAAGACCGTGAGGTCAACCGGTCCTGCCTGGCCCGGGTGGTCGCAGGCTGGTCCCCGGAGGAAGTGCGGGAGCTGGAGGACGTGCTGGTCCGGCTCAACCGCAGCGCCGAGGCACTCGAGGGACGGTTCTGGCCGCGTGCGGAGGAAGCGGAGGAAGCGGAGGAAGCGGAGTAAGGGGTGTAGGGGGTGCGAGGGGTGTTCCCCTGTTCATCTTCTTGCCGGGGCGGTCGGACTCGCGGACGATGCTGCAAGGCCCCTTCCGTCCGGTTCCACCGGGCTCCGCCGGGGCATCGAACAAAAGGGGGATAAAGTGGCAAAGTATCGCACTTCGAGGAAGCGTTCCCGTACGGCGATGGCCACGCTGGTACCGCTCTTCGTGCTCGCCGGGCTCCTGCTCGGCCCGGCGGCGACCGCCACGGCAGCCGCGTCGGCCGTCCGGCAGGCTCCCGCGGCCGCGGCCCACCCGCAGGGCCCCCTCCTGGCGGGCGCCGGCGCGGTGACCGTGCTTCGCGCGCCGTCGTCGTCCCAAGTCCAGGCCACCACCGGCAACAAGAAGAAAAAGAAGAGCAAGAAGAAGAGCGGCGGGTTCTTCAAGATCCTCCTCATCATCGTGCTCCTCGTCATCGTCGGGCTCGCGATCTTCTTCGTGGTACGGGCTCTGCGCCGCAGGTCCTAGTAGTGCTTTGTTACGTGCTGTCGTAGGGCTGCCATGGGGTGGGTTGTCGGCAGGTGGGGCAGGTGCCGGTCCAGGTGGCGATGAGGTGTT
>NZ_JBHWMB010000107.1:0-21850 GCF_042730015.1 Streptomyces sp. NPDC059957
CCGCGCCGCCCGGCACCGCACCTCGCCGCACTGCCGGGGCACCCGAGTACGTCCAGTACGCGGGAGCCCCGGCAGCGCGCCGAGGCACGGCACCGGACGACGCGGACCTGACCGACAAGATCCGAAAGAGACGGCCTAGGCCCGTCGTTGACCCGGTGAACCTGATCCGGGGATGGGGATGGGGATGGGTAGAGGTAGGGGATGGGGATGGGGATGGGGGACATGGCCATGGGGGAAGCGACCGGCGGCAAGGGCGGAACGGACGAGGAGGTCCCACCGGACGCCCCGGCGGAGACCGAGCCGGACGTCTCGGACTCGGAGCGGCTGCTGTTCGGCGGCGAACTCGCCTACGACATCGGCTGGGAACGCCATGAGGGGGCCTGGCTGAAGCTCGGCCTCTGGACCATGGCCAAGGAATTGCCGCGCATGGTCGCCATGGGCGTGCGCCTCGCGCACCTCGCCGACGCCCGCGCGCTGCGGGTGGTCCTCGGCGCCGAACTCGGCCGCGGCATCACCCAGGCCGTCGGCCTGATCGCCGTCAACGGCGTCCTGGGCCACATCCTGTCCGCAGGATCCACCAACGAGCGCCTGGCCCGGGCCGTGCCCGCCCTCGCGGCGGTCGCGGTCGCGGCGCTGCTCGGGTCGCTGCTGCGCTCCGCCTCGACCGCGTCGACCGGCGCGCTGGAGCCCAAGGTCCAGCGGGTGGCGACCGAGCGGTACCTGGGGCTGGTGCACCAGGTGGAGCTGTCCGCGATCGAGGACGACGAGTTCCACCGCCTGCTCGACGCCGCCCGCTACGGCGCCGACTCCGCTCGCCGCATGGTCCGGTACTGCACGAACACCCTGAACTCGGTGATCTCGCTGATCGCCGCGGCGGGCGTGCTCACGGTGCTGCACGTCGGGCTCCTGCCCCTGCTGGTCATGATGACCCTGCCCAGTGCGTGGAGCTCGCTCACGATCTCCAAACAGCGCTACATCTCCTTCCACACCTTCGTCCAGCACGCCCGCGCCGGACACCTGCTCGGGCAGCTCCTGACCCAGCAGGAGGCGGCGGCCGAGGTCCGTGTCCACGGGGTAGGACCGTTCCTGCTCGGACACTTCCGCGGCATGGCGGAGACCAGCGAGCGCGAACAGACCCGGCTGGCCCGCAATGCCGCCCGGATCGGCTTGACCGCCGACGGCGCCGGCGGTCTCGCGACCCTCCTCACCTACGGGGCGCTCGGACTGCTGCTGTGGAGCGGGACGATGGACCTCGCGGTCGCCGGTACGGCCGTCCTGGCGATCCGCACGGGCGCGGCGAGTCTGGACAGCCTCGTCCTGCAGATGGCCGACCTGCACCAGGAGTCCCTGCACGTCGCCGACTACGAACGGCTCTGCACCGAGGCCGCGGTCCGCGCCATTCCCGCCACGGGCCAGGCGCTGCCCGAGGATCTGCGGGAGGTCCGCTTCGAGAAGGTGACCTTCACCTACCCGGCGAGCGCGGGCGAGACCCCCGAGCCGACCCTGCGCGAGGTCTCCCTCTCCTTCCCCATCGGCAAGGTCATCGCGGTCGTCGGGGAGAACGGCTCGGGCAAGTCCACCCTGATCAAGCTCCTGGCCGGGCTGTACCTGCCCGACGAGGGCGGCGGCACGATCTGGTGGGACCACGTCGACGCCGCCACGGCGGACCGCCGGCAGATCTTCGCCCGGGTCGCACTCATGTCCCAGTCCTTCTACCAGTGGCCCTTCACCTTCCGCGTCAACGTGGGGATCGGCCGTCCCGCCCGCCCCATCGACGACGGGGCGGTCGGGGCCGCGGCGGGCTTCTCCGGCGCCGACGAGTTCCTCGCCAGCCTGCCCCACGGCCTCGACACCCTCCTCGCACGCGGCTACAAACGCGGCCGCCAGGCCTCCGGGGGCGAGTGGCAGAAGATCGGAATCGCACGGGCCTGGTACCGGCACGGACAGATCATGGTGGTGGACGAACCCACCAGCGCCCTGGACGCGGTCGCCGAGCAGCGGTTCTTCGACCGCCTTCGGAGCCTCGCGGCGACCGGGCAGACGGTCGTCCTGATCACCCACCGGCTGCACTCCGTACGCCACGCCGACGTCATCCACGTCCTCAAGGGCGGGCAGGTCGCCGAGTCGGGCACCTTCGCCGAACTCATGGACGCGGACGGCGCCGAGGGCGCCACGGGCGAGTTCCGCACCGCCTACCTGGTGCAGGCGTCCGCGTTCGCGGAATCCCTCCCCACCCAGCGCGACCATCCGCCCGGCACCCGCACCGGAACGAAGACCGGAGACCTCTCGTGAGCCGCGCCCCGGACGAACGGGCCGATCAGGCCCACCAGGCCGCCCGGCATGGCAGTGACACGGTTCCCGCCGCGACCGGTCCCGACCGCTACAGACTGGCGGTCGACGTGCACCTCCTCCTGGTCCGGTACGGGCCGGACGGAGGGGCGGAGCTCCTGCTGTCCCGCCGCGCGGGAGCCGTGTACGCGACGGGCCTGTGGCACGCGCCGTCCGGCCATCTCGACGGGCCGCACGAAGACGTCGTCACCGCGGTGATCCGGGAGGCGGCCGAGGAGACCGGTGTGCGGATCGAGCCCGAAGCGGTGCGGCTGGCCGTGACCGTCCACCACCGCGGCCCCCTGGGCAGGGCCCGGATCGGCCTGTTCTTCGAGGCGCTGGCCTGGCAGGGCATCCCGCACGTGCGGGAGCCGGAAGTCTGCGACGCCATGGGCTGGTACCCCCTCGACGCACTGCCCGAGCCGATGGTCGCCTACTGCCGCGCGGCCCTCGACGCCTACCGGGCGGGCCTGCCCGGTGCCGTGCACTTCCAGGAACCCGGAGATCCTGTCCCCCACCACCCGGACGCTCCCGACCGCACCCGGCAGCTACCGGGCCCCGCCCGGGTCCCGCGGACCCCGTGAAAGACCCCCTCTGCTTCCTACTTCGGCTCGGTCTTCGGCTCGGTCGCGAGCTGGATCAGGTTGCCGCAGGTGTCGTCGAAGACGGCGGTGGTGACGGGGCCCATCTCCAGCGGCTCCTGCGTGAAGCGCACGCCGAGGCCGCGCAGGCGCTCGTACTCCGCCTGGACGTCGTCGACGGCGAACTGGGCGAGCGGGATGCCGTCCTCGACGAGCGCGTCGCGGTAGGTCTTGGCGGCCGGGTGGCCGGCGGGCTCCAGGAGGAGTTCGGTGCCGCCGGGCTCGTCGGGCGAGACCACCGTCAGCCACCGGTCCGGCCCGCCCAGGGGGACGTCGTGCTTCTTCACGAACCCGAGGATCTCGGTGTAGAAGTGCAGGGCCTTGGCCTGGTCGTCGACGAAGACGCTGGTCAGGTGGATCTTCATGGGGTGCTCTCTTCCGGTCCGGACGGGTCGGGCATGCGCCATCGCTCGGCGATCTGCCGCAGCGGGGCGGTGTTCAGGTCGTGGAACTTGTACCGGCCCTCCCGCCTGGTCTCGACGAGTCCGGCGGCCTCCAGCACGGCGAGGTGCTGGGAGACCCCCTGGCGCGAGATGCCGAGCCGGTGCTTCATCGTCAGCCGCGAGCAGATCTCGAACAGCGTCTGCCCGGACTTCTCCGCGAGCTCGTCGAGGATGGTGCGGCGGGTCGGGTCGGCCAAGGCTCTGAAGAGTTCGTCGGCCACCACCACAGCATAGGCAAGCAACGACTTGCCTATCAAGTCGAAGGAGACTCCGGCGAAGACTTCGACGAACATTTCGCCGAGGAATTCGACCGGCCGCGAATCCTTTCCGGGCCTCCCCGCCTCTTGTCCGTGTACCGGCCGAACGGGCCGGCGGGACCAGGAGGAAACACCCATGATGATCACCAGCCTCGTAGTGATCGGAGCCCTGCTCGTGGGCGCGTGCGGTTGGCACCTGCTGCGGCGCTACAAGAGCCGGATCTGACCAGGTCCCGGCGCGGGACACCTTCCGGGAACGACTGGAATGAGCAGGACATGAACCAACGCTTCCGCTGGCCGGACGAGCGGCTGATCAAAGCCGCCCAGGACGGCGACGTCACCTCACTCACCACCGTCGTCATGGAGTCGCAGCCTCATGTGCGCAAGTTCGCCCTGTCGCTCTGCGCCTCGCCGCAGGACGCGGAGGACGCCGCGCAGGAGGCCCTGATCATCCTGTACCGGAAGATCGGCACCCTGCGGGCCACCGGCGCCCTCGCCTCCTGGATGTTCCGCATCGTCCGCAACGAATGCCTCCGGCAGATACGGCTGCTCGCCCCGCGGAGCGAGGAAGCACCGGCCCGGCCGGCGCCCGCGGAACGGTCCGCCGAGGACGCCGTGCTGCGCGGGCTGGAGGCGGAGCGGGTCGCGGCCGCGCTCAGCGCCCTCCCCCGCGACCAGCGGCAGGTCCTGATCCTGCGGGACGTCCAGGGCCTGCCCGGCAAGACCGTCGCCGATGCGCTCGGCCTGAGCACCGCCGCAATGAAATCGCGCCTGCACAGAGCACGCGCCGCACTGCGCCACTCACTGGCGGCGATCGACCACCCAGTCGAAGGAGACCCACGACGGTGAACACGAACACCGTGAAGCCCGCACCATCCACGGCACCCGGAACGAACTTCGCCAGCCCGTCCGTTCCTCGCCACCTGGCACGCGGCGCCATCGGCTTCGGGCTGATCATCGGCGCGATCGCTCTGGTACCCACCGCCGGCCCGGCCACCCTGCTGGCCGCCCCACTGGCCCTCGTCGCCTTCCGCGGCTGCCCCACGTGCTGGATGGTCGGCCTGGCCCAAACCATCTCCCGCGGCCGCCTGGAACGCCAGTGCACGGCCGGCGCCTGCACCCTCACCAAGCCACACCCGCCGACGAAGACCACGAAGTAGCCGACACCCCCGAACACGCGAAAGGCCGTTCTCCCACGCACGAGAGAACGGCCTGCGACCTGCGTCGTGCGACGCGCGTTCGGGGCTCCTACTGACGCTGCGGCAGGCGGACATGCTTCGCATGCGCCGACGTGAAGAGTGCCTGGACGATTTCGGCGGCCAGGTCTCGCAGCCAGGTGTGGGCGCGGTCGTTGTCGTAGCGCTGATGCCACAGCAGGTACAGGGGTACGTCGGGCAGCGGGAGTGGCGGGGGGAGTGTGGCCAGGCCGAGTTGCTCCCGGGCCGTGCGGGTGACCGCGTCGGGGAGGGTGACGACCAGGTCGGTGTCGAGGGCGAGTTGCAGTGCGAAGGCGGCGGTGGGCCCGGCGGCGACGACGCGTCGTTCGAAGCCGCCCGTGGTCAGGGCGTCGTCGATCGGGTCGCGCAGGCTGCCGCGTCGCGAAATGGTGAGGTGTTCGGCGGCTGCGTAACGCTCCAGGCTCAGCGGGCCTTCGGTGAGCGGGTGGCCCGGTCGGACGGCGACGACCAGCCTGTCCCTGCCGACGAGGCGGTGACGGATGTCGGGGAGCGCCGGAGTGCCGGAGCTCGATCCGAGGTCGACCTCGCCCCGGCGCAGCTCGGCATCGTCCGTCCCGGGTTCGGCGGACAGGCGCAGCCGGACGCCGGGGGCCTGATGGTGGACGGCGGCGATCAGGGCCGGGCCGGAGGCTGCGGTCAGGGCGTCGTGCCAGCGCACGGTGAACACCCGGTCCAGAGCCGCCAGGTCGAGTTCCTGCTGCGCGGAAAGAAGTTGATGGGCCTGCTGCACCAGGGTGTGGACCTGGGCACGCATGGCCAGCGCGCGGGTGGTGGGGACCATGCTGCGTCCGGTGCGGACCAGGATCTGGTCACCGGTGGCCTTGCGGATGCGACCCAGGGAGCGGCTCATCGCCGGTGCGGTGACGTGGAGGCGCGCTGCCGCGCCGTTGACGCTGCCCTCCTCCAGCAAGGCGTCCAGGGCCGTGAGCAGGTTCAAATCCAGTTGCATGGCAGTAATTCTATGAGTGACAAGCATGCACTTGTTGTCAATGATCGGGCGGCCTACCTTCGAAGTGCGGGGGCGAGACAACCGACCCGCTTCCACCGATCCCCAGGGAGCCAGCCATGAGCACAGCCATGCCCTTCGACGCAGGTACGACGCTCCTGTCCGACGTGACCGCCGCGGTGAAGACCGCCGGCGTCACGCTGCGCGACCGCTACACCTCGCACGCCCGGGGCGTGAGTCTGGACGAGATCGTCGGTGAGATCCACGCCAACGACGACGCGGTGCTGGCCGTACTGCGGGAACCACTGCTGCGGGCCCGGCCGGGGTCGCAGTGGGCCGAGGACGAGCTCGCCGGCGGCGCGCTCCCGCCCGGGGAGTGGTGGGTCGTCGACCCCGCCGAGGGCAACATCAACCATGTCCACGGCATGGACGACTGGGCCGTCACCGCCACCCTGGTCAGCGACAACCAGCCGGTACTCACCGTCGTCCACCTGCCGTTGACCGGCGACACCTACACCGCGGTCGCCGGCGGCGGTGCCCACCTCAACGACCGCCCCCTGAGAGTGTCAGCCAAGACCGACCTGGGCGCCGCCCTCATCGGCACCGGCCAGGCCAAGCCCGGCGAGGACGAGCGCACCTTCCGGCGAATCGGTGACTCCGTCACCGCGATGCTCATCAACGGCCTCGTCGTACGCGTGTCCGTTCCCGCGACGATGCAGCTCATACACGTCGCCGCCGGACGCATGGACGCGTTCTGGCAGTTCTCCGACGTCCGCTCCGGCCTGGTCGCCGGCGCCCTGCTGGTCTCAGAAGCCGGAGGCACCGTCACCGACCTGGCGGGCAACCCCTGGAACACCGCCGGCCGCGACTTCCTGGCCGGCGCCCCCGGCATCCACGGCGCCGCCCTCAAGGTGCTCTCGCCGATCGCCTGACGGGACGTCTCCGCTCTCCCTCCCCCGTCCGAAACTGCAAGGAGCATCACCGCATGACCAACATCGGAATCCTGGGCGCCGGACGCGTCGGCACCAACCTCGCCCACAAGCTCTCCGCAGCAGGACACCACGTCACCCTCGGCGGCCGCAGCCCCGAAGACACCCCCGATCTCGCCCCGCCGGTCACCTTCGCCGACCAGCGCACCACCGCCCGCACCGCGGACATCGTGATCAACGCGACGCCCGGCGACACCACCCTGGACCGCCTCACCGACCTGCGCACCGAACTCGCCGGCAAGATCCTCATCGACGTCTCCAACGCCACCCGCAACGCCGCCGACGGCCTGCCCGGCGACCTCTGCTATCCCGGCAGCAGCCTCGCCGAAAAGCTCCAGGCCGCGCTCCCCGACACCCATGTGGTCAAGACCCTCAACACCATGCTGTTCATGGTCATGACCGCTCCCGAAACCCTGACCACCCCACCGACCGCCTACCTCTCGGGTGACGACGAGCATGCGAAGAAGGCCGTCACCGGCCTGCTCGGCGACCTGGGCTGGCAGCCCGAACGGATCGAGAACCTCGGCGACATCACCACAGCCCGCGCCACCGAGGCCATGATCCTGGTCGTACCCCACGTCCTGCGCCGACACGGCTTCCAGCCCTTCGCCGTCTCCCTCGCCCGCTGACCCACCAAGACTCCGGGCATGGAAAAGGCCGTCCTCCCATGGATGAGAGAACGGCCTCCGACCTGCGTTTCCGCACAGTCGGGACGACAGGATTTGAACCTGCGACCCCTTGACCCCCAGTCAAGTGCGCTACCAAGCTGCGCCACGTCCCGATGCCCGTTGACCTGGGGTTTCCCCTGGTTGAACGTGCAGGAGAACGATACCGCACTTCCGGAGGTGGTCGCGCGCACCTTTCTTGTCCGCGGCGGGGCGAGGGTGGAGTGGGGAGGGGTTGACCTCAAGGGCGGTTGAGGTTGCACGATCGGTCCATGACGCCGACAGCACCCGCGGACGCCCGCTTCCGCTACGAAGACCTGGGGGCCCTCATGGCCCTCATGACCGGGGCCGAGAAGCACGGTCCCGCCGCCACCTCCACGCTCGACGCGCTGTGGGTGCTCTACGACCGGGTCCTGCGGGTCGGACCGGGCAGCGCCGGGGATCCGGGGCGGGACCGGTTCCTGCTGTCCAAGGGGCACGGGCCGATGGCGTACTACGCCGTGCTCGCCGCCAAGGGGTTCTTCCCCGTCGACTGGCTCAGCGGGTTCGGCGCGTACGACTCGCCCCTCGGGCACCACCCCGACCGCACCCTGATCCCCGGCGTGGAGATCGGCAGCGGCTCCCTCGGGCACGGGCTGCCGCTCGCCGTCGGGAGCGCGCTCGGGCTGTCGGCGCAGGGGCTCACCGACCCGGCCGTGTGGGTGCTGATCGGGGACGCCGAGCTGGACGAGGGCAGCAACCACGAGGCGATCGCGTACGCCGGCTCGGCCGGTCTCGAGCGGTTGCACACGATCGTGATCGACAACGACTCCGCGACCCACGGCTGGCGGGGCGGCATCGCCTCCCGCTTCGAGGCGGCCGGCTGGTCGGCGGTCACCGTGGACGGCCGGGACCACGCGGCGCTGCACACCGCGTACACCACACCTCATCCGGGCCGGCCCCACGCCGTGGTCGCCCGGGTCGAGAAGAAGCACTGAAGAAACGCTGAAGAAGCACTGGCCGCCTCCGAGGGGGAGACATGGACACCATGCGCGAACGGTTCATTTCAGTCACATCGCGTGCGCTCGACGAGGATCCCCGGCTGGCCCTCGTGCTGGCCGAGATCACCATGGACGGCTTCCGGCCCGCCCGGGACCTTCATCCGGACCGGGTGATCAACGTCGGCATCCGCGAGCAGCTGCTGGTCGGCGTGGGCGGCGGCCTGGCCCTCACCGGGCTGCGCCCGGTGGTGCACACCTTCGCCAGTTTCCTCGTGGAGCGGCCCTTCGAGCAGGTCAAGCTCGACTTCGGACACCAGGGCACGGGCGGGGTGCTCGTCAGCGCGAGCGCGAGCTACGACTGGCCGGCCGGCGGGTTCACCCACATGGCGCCGGGCGACGTGGCCCTGCTGGACACGCTGGACGGCTGGACCGTGCACGTCCCGGGCCACCCGGACGAGGCCGAGGCGCTGCTGCGCCACGCCTACGCCGCCGGGGACGACAAGGTCTACGTACGGCTCTCCGCGCAGTCGAACACGACGGCCCGCCCCGTCACCGGCCCGGGTTTCCAGACCGTACGGGAGGGCCGTGCGGGCGTTGTCGTCGCCGTCGGGCCCCTCCTCGACAACGTCCTCGCCGCGACCGAAGGCACGGAGGTGAGCGTGCTGTACGCGCCGACCGTACGGCCCTTCGACGACGCGGCACTGCGCGCCGCAGTCGGGCACGGCCCGGCCGACGTGGTGCTGGTCGAGCCGTACCTCGCCGGGACCTCCACGGCCGCAGCGAACCAGGCGCTCGAAGCGGTCCCGCACCGGGTGCTCGGCCTCGGGGTCGGCCGCGCCGAGCTGCGCCGCTACGGCACGGTCGAGGAGCACACGGCGGCCCACGGACTCGACCCGGCCGCGCTGCGCGCGCGGATCGCCGCCTTCATTCCGCGGTGACCGGCCCCTTCGGCCCGTGGCGGTCCAGTTCCGGATGGGCCGCCGCCAGGCGCTTGGGGGCCGCCTGGCGCCAGGAGTCGGCCAGGATCGAGCGCAGCTCCGCCGCGTCCTCCACCGCCGCGAGGCGGACCCGGAGCCACGCGTAGTTGTCGTCGTGGCCGGGCCGTATGAAGAACTTCTCCGGCTCCGCCTCGATCAGCTCGGCACGGTCCTCCCGGGGACACTTCACCCCGATCGAGGTGTCGTCGTCGGCCAGCGCCGCGAAGATCTTCCCGCTCTTCCCGTTCGCTCCGCCTCCCACCCTGAAGGTGGGCATGCCCCAGGCCAGTTTCTCGCTGCTGTCCGGAAGTGACAGCGCGATCCTCCGGACGTCCTCCGCCGTCGTGGCCATCCCCCGGCTCCTCTCCGGTCCGCTCTGCTCCGGTGCCGTCCCTCGTCTCCGACCGTAGCCCCGGGCACTGACATTCACCCGCGGGCCGCGAGGTCCTCCCGGTCGTGCACCAGCTCCACCAGCTCCGCGGCCAGCGCCTTCACCGCCGCGAGCCCCGCCAGGCCCCACCGCCTCGGCACCACGTCCACCGCGCAGACCGTCCCGAGGACGATCCCGCGCCGGTCGGTGAGCGGCGCGCCCGCGTAGGAGCGCACCCCGCTCTCGTCCACGACGGCGTTGCCCGCGAAGCGCGCGAAGTCCCGTACGTCCTCCAGTACCAGGGCGCGCCGCCGCACCACCACGTGCGGGCAGTACCCGTGGTCCCGGGGCAGCGCCCGCGCCGGATAGCCGCTCGCCGGGGCGTCGGGCGCGTGGTGCAGGCCGGCGAAGAACTGCCGTTCCTCGCTGATGAAGTTGATGCCGGCGTACGGTGCGGCGAGCTCGTCCGCGACCCGCCGCGCGAAGGCGTCCAGCTCACTGTCCACCCGCTCCCCCAGCCCCAGTTCACGCAGTCTCAGCACGCGCGCGGGCGCCTCCCGGTCCACCGGTGTGAGCAGCAGGTGTCCGGTCGATTCGTAGTAGGTCATGGTGTCTCCCCCACGTCGTCGGGTACGTCGTGCGCGTCCGGTGCGACGCGCCGAGCAGGTGGTGGACCAGGGCTGCCAGCACCCCCGTCGCCGAGCTCTGCAGGCGGGCGTCGCAGCGCACGACGGGCACGTCCGGGCCGAGCCCCACGGCGTCCCGCACCTCCTCGGCGGTGTAGCCGTGCCCGCCGTCGAACTCGTTGACGGCGACCACGAAGCCGATCCCCCGCCGCTCGAAGAAGTCCACGGCGGGGAAGCAGTCGTCGAGGCGGCGCGTGTCGGCGAGCACCACCGCGCCCAGCGCACCCGCGCACAGCTCCTCCCAGAGGAACCAGAAGCGCTGCTGGCCGGGGGTGCCGAAGAGGTAGAGCACGTGGCCCTCGTCCAGGGTGAGCCGGCCGAAGTCCATCGCCACGGTCGTGGTCGTCTTCGCCTCGACCCCGTCCAGCGGGTCGGCGGCCTCGCTCAGCCCGCTCAGCAGTTCCTCCGTGCTCAGCGGCTCGATCTCGCTCACCGCGCCCACGAAGGTGGTCTTGCCCGCCCCGAACCCGCCCGCGACCAGGATCTTCAAGGTCGTGGAGGATCCGCGGGCGGCCGGGTCAGAGCCGTTTGCGCAGGCCATCGAGCACCGCCCGGAGCAGGGACTGGTCGTCGTCGGCGAAGGAGCCGCCGGTCGGGAAGCAGGGTGCCCGTACCGTCACGGCCCCGTGTTCCATCAGGTCGCCGAGGACTACCTTGACCACCACCGCAGGCAGCCTCAGGTGTCCCGCCACCTCGGCGACGGTGACCGCGGACGAGCCCGCGCACAGCCGGAGCGCGAGGGCGTGCTCGGCACCGAGCGGTGCGCGCGGGCGCACTCCGGTCGCCGTCACCAGTGACAGCAGGTCGAGGGCGACGGACGGTCGTGTCCGCCCTCCGCTCGCGGTGTACGGGCGGATGACCCGGCCCGCCGAATCGTCCAGCCACGGCGCATCGCGCGGTCCCCCCGGTGTCGTTGCCCCCCTCGCACGGGCCCTCATCGCTCCGCGTCGGCGGCGGGCCGCCTCGGCGGGGCCGCGAGGTACGGGCGGACGCTCTTGACCAGCATGGCCATCTCGTAGCCGAGCACGCCCGCGTCGGCCTCCCGGTCGGCCAGTACGGCCAGGCAGGTGCCGGATCCCGCCGCCGAGACGAAGACCAGGGCGGTGTCGAGCTCGACCACCACCTGCCGGACCTCGGCCCCCTCCGCGAACCGGGACCCGGCGCTGCGGCCCAGCGCGTACAGCCCGGAGGCGAGGGCCGCCAGGTGGTCGGCGCTGTCGGGGTCGAGCCCGTGCACGCAGGTCACGAGCCCGTCGGCGGTCAGCAGGACCGCGCTGCGCGTGTACGGCACCCGCTGGACCAGACCGCTGAGCAGCCAGTCGAGGTCCGAGAGCCGCGTGGTCGTCGTACTGATCGTGGTCGCCACTTCGCCGCCCATGGGGGTGCGCTCCTTCGCTGTCGGGTGAGAGGCCGGGGTCACGTCTGGTGCTCCGACTGGGCGAGGCCGAAGCCCCGTTGGAAGGCGGCCATCAGGCCGGGGTCGTGCACGGGCCGCTCGGCGCCCTCGGCGCCGCCCGGCCGGGGTACGGGGGCCTCGCGCAGCTCGGGCGCGAGGTGTTCCTGGGCCCGCCGGCGGGGCAGCGGCGGCCGCTCCCCGCCGTCCCGGGCGGCGGGCACGGGCAGCGGTGGCCCGAGCGGCGCCACCAAGCCGTCCGGCGGCGCCGCGAGCCGGGACGACCCGCCCGCGGAAGCCCCGACCGCAGGAGCCCCGCCCGCAGAGGCCGCGGGCGTCGGCGCCGGCACCGTGGCCGCCGCCCTCACCGGCGCACCCACGGGTTCCGCACGCACGGGTTCCGCACCCGCAGGCCCCGTACGGGGCACCCTGCCCGGCGCGCCGGCGGCCCGGCCCGGTACCACCGGCGGGGCGCCGGAGGGCTCCGGCGCGGGCAGGGGCATCCGTACCGGCTCCAGCCGCGGCGCGGCCGTCCCCTCGCCGGTCCCCCAGGAGGTGGCCCGAGAGCCGCCCAGGGAGTCGGCGGCGCTCGGCGCCTCGGCTCCCAACAGCTCCTGGGGCAGGACCAGTACGGCGAGCACGC
This sequence comes from Streptomyces sp. NPDC059957, assembly GCF_042730015.1. Classification (NCBI taxonomy): domain Bacteria; kingdom Bacillati; phylum Actinomycetota; class Actinomycetes; order Kitasatosporales; family Streptomycetaceae; genus Streptomyces; species Streptomyces sp. NPDC059957. Next base: position 12,557 of record NZ_JBHWMB010000107.1, read on the forward strand.
CGCCGTAGATGTTCGACTTGAGCTCGACGGCGATCCCGTGCCTGCGGGCGAGCGCCGAGACGACGAACAGGCCGATCCGCCCGTCGGCCAGCAGCTGCCGGACGCTGATCTGGTCGGGGTCGCCGAGCAGGGCGTTCATCCGGTGCGCCTCCTCGGGCGGCATGCCGAGGCCCCGGTCCTCCACCTCGACCGCGATCCCGGCCGTGACCCGCTCCGCGCGCACCACGACATCGGTGTCGGGGGCGGAGAACACGGTGGCGTTCTCTACGAGTTCGGCCAGCAGGTGCACGACGTCGGCAACGGCGTGGCCGCGTACGGAACCGCCCGCGGGGGGCACCACCTTGACCCGGGTGTACTGCTCGACCTCCGCGACCGAGGAGCGCAGCACCTCGCTCAGGTCGACGGGCCGGGTCCACTGGCGGCGCGAGGCGGCTCCGCCGAGCACCGCGAGGTTCTCCGCGTGGCGCCGGATCCGGGTGGCGAGGTGGTCGACGTGGAAGAGCTCCTTGAGCAGGTCCGGGTCCTCGACCGTGTCCTCCAGGTCGTCCAGCAGCGAGATCTCGCGGTGGACGAGGGACTGGAGGCGGCGCGCGAGGTTGACGAAGACCTCGACCTTGCGGTCGCTGTCGGAGGGCGCCACGGGGCCGCCGAGGCGGACCAGGGTCGCGTGGGCCTGTTCGCGGGCGCCGCGCAGTTCCTGCGAGAGCAGCCAGAACTCGTCGATCCCCGCCGTCTCGGGACCGAAGGACGGCCCGGCGGGCCCGCCGCGCACCGGGCGGGCGGGCAGCTCGCCGCGCTCCAGCCGGTCGGCGGTGGTGTGCAGCTCCTGACGGCCACGGACGCTGGAGCGGCGCAGCGCCTCGCAGCGGTCGCGCACGGTCTTGGCCGCGCGCTGGGCCCCGAGCAGGGCGGCCGCGAGCGCGCCGGCGAAGAGCAGCGCGCAGCCGCTGAGCACCGGCCACAGCCGGGGGTCACGGGCGCCCGCTCCGCCTCCGAGCTGGAGCGCGAAGATCACCGCGGCGGCGCCGCTGAGCCCGGCGGCGAGCGTGGGCAGCAGGGCGGCGCGGATCAGCTGGGGCCGTATCTGCCGACCGGGACCGGTGACGGCATGTCTCGACGGGGAGTGGCGGGCGGCGCGGAGTCCGGACATCGGCGTCCTCGGTAGGTGGGGCCCGGCCCCCGGGCTTCCCGGGATCCGGTGTTGATCACCGGATACCCACGCTAGACCGCACGCTCGGCCCCAGGACGGCCAGTTGGGGAACTTCGCCCGGGTGCTTCCCGCTCCCGATGGAGCGCTCGTACGACAGCCCGAATGCGCCGGGAGCGCGCACTCCCCGGCGCCCGGCGGGCACGCACCCCCTCCCGGAGCCCCCGTCCGCACCACGCCCACCTCGCGCCCCACCGACTGCGAGCCGACTACCGGGGAGTCACACCGCGGAGCGGTACCTCCCCACCCGGGAGGTACCGCTCCGCTCACGTTCCGGGCCTACGGGGCTCCGGTCCTGCCGCCGCCTGCGGGGCCGGCAGGCCTACGGCCTAGGAGCCCACCGCCTCCGGCTCCTCGCGGGTCACGGCTGCCGGCCGCTCGGCCGCGGCGGGCCGGGCCGCCGTGAGCGGCGGGGGCGAGCCCGCGGCCACGAAGGGCCGCCACCAGGGCGCGCTCGGCGCGTCGGCCGCGCCCGGCTCGAAGGGCTGCCCGGGCACCGGCAGGGCGATCGCCGCCCCGGCCACGGCCGCGGCGGTCATCGTGCCCTCGCCGGGCTCGTCCCACGGGTGCGGGGCCAGGTTGAAGGTGCCCCAGTGGATCGGCAGCATCGTCCCGCGCGGGACGCCGCCCTGGAGGTCGAGGTGGGCGCGGATGCCCTCCTCGGGCGTCATGTGGATGTCGGTCCAGAACTCCGAGTACGCACCGATCTGGATCATCGTGGCGTCGAAGGGCCCGTGCGCCGCGCCGATCTCCTTGAAGCCGGAGAAGTAGCCGGTGTCCCCGCTGTGGTAGATCCGGTGCTCGTCGCCCGCGACGACCCAGGACGCCCACAGGGTGAACTGCTGGTTGCGCAGGCCGCGCCCGCAGAAGTGCTGGGCCGGGGTGGCGGTGAGCGAGAGACCGGCGACCTTGGTGGTCTCGTTCCAGTCGAGCTCCCGCAGCCGGTCGGCCGGGACTCCCCAGCGCTCCAGGTGCGCGCCGACGCCCAGCGGGACGGCGAAGACCGTGTCCGTGCCGGCCAGGGCCTTGATGGTCGGCAGGTCGAGGTGGTCGTAGTGGTCGTGCGAGATCACCACCACGTCCACCTCGCCGAGCGAGGCCAGCGGTACGGGTACCGGGTGCAGCCGCTTGGGCCCGGCGAAGGGGAAGGGGGAGCACCGCTCGCCCCAGACCGGGTCGAAGAGGACCCGGCGCCCGTCGATCTCCGCGAGCACGCTGGAATGGCCCATCCAGGTCAGCCGCAGGCCGCTGACCGGGGGCTTCGACAGCTCCGCGAGGGTCGTCGGGTAGACCGGGATGGGGGCGCCGGGGCTGCGCCGGAGCCGCTGCTCCTTGTGGAAGTAGATCTTGGCGAACTCCGCCATGGACCCGGAGGGTCTGGTCCGGGTCCCGGCCGGGTTCTGGAACACTCCGTCGGCGAAGTTCGGCGAACGCCGGATCCGCTCCAGCCGGGCACCGGACGGGTCCGCGCCGAAGGCTTCGGGCCGCAGTGCGCGCAGCCGTGGACGCAAGGGACGGGAGCCGGTCAAGGCGCCTCCAGTGTGGGGGGTGCGGGCAGGGCGTTCTCATGGTTACCACCATCCCAACGCATGACACCCCCCAAGGATTCCGTTACGCGGCTCCGGGCGCGCCCCCGCACCTCCCGACCGGCCCCCGCACCCCTTCCACAGCGGCGACAGGGGCGGTTCTACAGCGGCAGCAGGTCCGGACGCTTCGCCTCCACGTGGTCCCCCGAGGACTCGCCGCGCAGCCGTCGGCCGATCCACGGCACCAGGTACTCGCGCGCCCATTGGATGTTGTCGCGGGTGGTGTCCACCGATCCGCGCGGGCGCATCGGCGGCCAGGGCTGGTCCGGGTCGGCCGGCGTGTCGAGGCCGAGCACCTGGGCGGCGCGCAGGGCCACCCGGGTGTGCCCCTCGGGCGAGAGGTGCAGCCGGTCGTCGTCCCAGGCCCGCCGGTCCTGTACGGATTTCAGCGACCAGAGGTCGAGTACGGGGCACTCGTAGCGGTCGGCGATCGACCGGACGTGCGCGCTGAACGTCGCGATCTTGCCCCGCATGTGCTTGAGGACCGGCACGTCGCGCGTGTCGAAGCCGGTGGTGATCACGACCAGGCCGACGGCTCCGGTGAGGTCGCGCACGGCCGCCTCGTACCGTTCGGCCACGTCGTCCGGATCGCTGCCGGGCCGGATGATGTCGTTGCCGCCCGCGCAGAAGGTCACCAGGTCCGGTGCGAGCTCCTTGGCCCTGGGGACCTGCTCGGCCACGATCTGGTCCAGCAGGCGGCCCCGTACGGCCAGGTTCGCGTAGCGGAACCCGCCGGAACCGGCGTCCGCGCCGGAGCCGCCGGGCTCGCCGGACGCGCCGGGCTCGCCGGAGTCGCCGAGCTCCTCGTGCCGCTCCTCGCGCCGGTCGGCCAGAAGGACGGCCAGTCGGTCCGCCCAGCCGAGGAAGGTGTCCCCCGGTCCCGGGTCCCCCACGCCCTCGGTGAAACTGTCCCCGAGCGCCGCGTACGAGCCAATGGTCTTGGTCTTGGATGTCGTCGTCGCTGCCACGGGACCCCATACTTCACCGCGGATCATGACCTACGCGACCGTAGCCAGGGCCTTACTGACCGTGATCTTCACCACCCCCCGGGCGGGGAATAAGGCGGGCGGGACCGGGAGCTGTGGCGCAAGGAGGCAAGGGCGCCGGTGGTCGCGGGTTTCCGGGAGGCCGTAACAGCTTCTGCGAGGCAGGCTGGTCCCATGGGGTCACATCCTCGCCCGCCCGTTCGACCAGGACCGTTTTCTCGAGTTTCTCGAACTTCTCGAACGGGAACGATCGGTCACGGCGCGCTCCTGTTCACACTGGCCCAGTGCGCGCCCTTCGCGATCGCGCTGGGCGTGCTGGGCATCGAGCTCTCGCCCGCACACGATCTCGTCACCGGCCCCATTCTCACCACGACGCCGGCGCTGGCCGCGCTGACGATGGGCCCGGTCGGCACGCTGTCCGCGGCAGCCCTCGCCGCGGGTGTGAACGCGACCTCCGCGACGTACAACCAGTCGTGGGGAACCCAGACCCAGCTGATCATCGGCAACTTCCTGGGGATCATCGTGGTGTCCGTCGCCAGCGTGACCCTGAGCAAGGCGGTACGCGCGCGCAGGCAGAGCGAACTCGACCAGGTGCGCCGGATCGCGGTGGCGGCCCAGGAGGTCGTCCTGCGGCCCGTCCCCGAGCTGCTGGGCCCGGTCCGTGCGGCCAGCATGTGCCTGGCGGCCGGGACGGGAGCACAGGTGGGCGGCGATCTGTACGAGGCCGTACAGACGCGCTACGGCGTCCGGTTGATCGTGGGGGACGTTCGGGGGAAAGGGCTGTCCGCCATACGCGCGGTCGCGGTGGCGCTGGGCGCGTTCCGGGAGGCCGTGCACTACGAGGACGAACTGCAGGAGGTCATGAACCATTGCGCGGCCGCGCTGCGGCGGGAGGCCTCCGTCGCGGGCACCTACTCCCAGGCAGAACTTCCCGAAGTGCTCCTGGAGGGGTTCACCACCGCCCTCATCGCCCAGGTGCCGGACGAAGAGGTGGTGCACCTGGTCAACCGCGGCCATCCTCCTCCGCTGGCGCTGCGGCACGGCAGGGTTCGGACCCTGATGCCGGCCTCGCCCATGCCGCCCCTCGGTCTCGAAGACCTCGTGGACGGCCCTCCCCCCCGGCCCGAGAGCTACCCGTTCCTGCCCGGTGACCGGCTGCTGCTCTACACCGACGGCGTGATCGAAGCCCGCAACCGTGCCGACGTCTTCTTCCCCCTGCCGGAGACCATGGCGCAGATACCCGCGGGAACCTCCCCCCAGGAGTTCCTGGACGAACTGCACCGGGCGTTGCTCCGCCATACGGAGGGCCTCTTGACGGACGACGTGGCGATGATCCTCATCGATCGGCGACGCCCATCGGCGATCACCTGATCTCACGACTCAGCGCCGGCCATCCGCGACGAACCGCACGGCCCCGTCGCCGCCGCGCCGCAGGAGGCCGGCCGTCGGGGCGGGGAAGTGCGTGCCGATGACGAGCGTTCCGGTGTCCGCGTACCGCGTGACGAATGCCCGTCGGGTCGCCGCGGCCACCGTGGCGTCGGCGTCGGCGAGGCTGGGCACGTCGGGTTCGATGAACTGCACGGGGTGGTGCACGAGGTCGCCCGTGATCACCGCGCGCTCCTCCCCGGATTCCACCACGACGGCGACCTGGCCGGGGGTGTGCCCGGGGGCGGCTTCCAGGCGCACGCCGTCGCAGACCTGATGGTCGGTTGCGACGAGGTCGACGAGGCCCTCACCGACCAGCGGCCGCATCGTGTCCTCGAGACCGGCGTCGGCTTCGCCGGTCCAGTGGTCCCACTCCACCCGGGTGACCAGATGGCGCGCACGGGGGAACGTCGGTACCCACTTCCCCTCCACCAGGCGGATGTTCCACCCGATGTGATCGAAGTGGAGGTGGGTGCACACGACGGTGTCGATCGAGTCAGGGGGGTAACCGAGGGCGGTGAGTTCTTCGAGCCACCCCGTATCCAGCATGCGCAGCATCGGCACCGAGGTCCGGGCGTTGCCCACGCACGTGTCGACCAGGATGCGGCGCGTGCCGGTGTCCACGACCAGCCCGTGCACCGAGATCACGAAGGAGCCGTCCGGCTTGCTGTAGCCGGGACCGGGCCACGGGTACCTCTTCAGGAGCGCGGTGTCGTCCGTCCGCAGGGCGACCGTGGGGGAAACGGCCACTTCCGCCTCCAGCACCTTGTGGATCGTCGTGGTACCGATGCGCCACATCGCCATTCAAGCCTCCAGCCCGATCGCGGATCGACCGCCCCCCAGATCGCGGAACAGTAACGTAACCTACCGAGCACTCGCTAGTTTTTCATCTCCGCGAAAGAGGAGGAAGAGGAGTGATGGCTCCGTTCGAGCTGCTTTTCGAGTGGGCCGGCAAGGAGGAGCACCTGGTCGGCCACCTCTCGAACCTCGTACGCCTGGACACGTCCAACCCTCCCGGGAACGAGATCGCGGTCGCCCGGTACCTCTCCCGCGAACTGCACCGCTGCGGGATCCGGCACACCGTGCTGGAGTCCGGGCCGGGGCGGGCCAATGTGGTCGCCCGGCTGCCGGGTTCGGGCGAAGAACCGCCGCTGATGCTGCTCGGGCACGCGGACGTGGTGGGGGCCCAGGCCGAGAAGTGGAGCCGGCCCCCCTTCTCGGGTGAAGTGGCGGAGGGCCGCGTCTGGGGCCGGGGCTCGCTGGACATGAAGGGGCAGATCGCGGCGAGCCTGCTCATCATGCAACTGCTGGCAGCCCACCGGGTGCCGCTGCGCCGTGACGTACTGATGGTGGTCACCGCCGACGAGGAAGCGGGAAGCAGGCTGGGGGCCTACTGGCTGTGGGAGCACCACCGTTCGCTCGTGGAGGCGGAGGTGGCGTTCAACGAGGGTGGCGGACAGCGCTTCCGCACGCCCGGCGGCCCCGTCTACACGGTGCAGGTCGCGGAGAAGGGCAGCGCCAGGATGCGGATCACCGCGACCGGCGAGGGCGGCCACGCTTCCCTCCCCCGTCCTGATGCGGCCGTCTTCAGGCTGGCCGAAGCCCTGGGGCGACTCCGCGACTTCGCGGCCCCGTCGATCCTGCAGCCCACCTCGCGCCGCATGCTCCACACACTGGCGGAACTTCATCCGGGCGATGCGGGAGAGGAGATCCGGCGCCTGGCAGAGCAACCGACCTGGGAAGGAGCCCGCAGCCTGCCCATCGACCCCCTCCTGCGGGAGTTCGTCGTCGCCGGGCTGCACAACACCGCGACCCCGACCCTGCTGTCCGGCGGGCGGCGCCTGAACGTCGTGCCGACCGAGGCATCCGTCGTGCTCGACGGGCGCCTGCTGCCCGGCGAACGCCCCGAGGAATGGGCGGCCCAGGTGCAGGAGGCGGTGGGCAGCGGGGTCGAAGTCAGCCTGCTCCAGGGGCGCGTGAGCGCCGGGGTGCACGACGATCCAGAACTCCTGGGAGTACTGGACCTCGTGGTGGCGGGCCAGGAGGCCGGCGCGCGGGTCCTCCCGTACATCAACTCCGCTTCCACGGACGCCCGTGCGTTCCCTGAAACGAAGGTCGTCGGATTCTTCCCGTCGGCGAGCGACGCCGACATCATGCGGTTGATCCACGGAGTCGACGAGCACGCCCGGGTGAGCGACGTGATGTTCGGCGGTCGATGCCTGCTCGAAGCAGTCGTCAGACTCGCCACCTGAGCGCCGTGCGGAACCGGGACCTACCGCAGTGACGCGCCTCAACTGCGGGTGAGCAAAAAGGGATCAACCAGCCGTCTGCAGGCGAGAAGGCCTTGGTGTTGGCTTGCGCGGAAAGATCAGCCATTGCCTACGCCCCACTCACTCATGAGTGCGTCGAGTGCACACGCCCCCCGCTCTATGTGTGGACGCCAGCTCAGCGGCAGGCGGCTTGTGCAGCAGCGGGCATGTTCCCCGACGTGCAGCCGTACCAGAATTGGACGTGCCCTTCCCAATCAACCTGAAGAACATCGCTGTCGGAGCTGTAGCCGAGCAGTCTGAGGGACTGCCGCGTACCGGTGGGGTATTTCAGCACGAGTTGAGTCGAGCCGCTGCCGTCGTAGGTGAAGCTGAGCTGCTTTTCGTGCGGCGTGATCGTGCCTGCGGGCTGATAGTCCTTGCGCCAGCCGTACGGCACAGCCTCGTTGACCGGATCGAAAAACCAAAGGGATGAGGCGCTGAACTGGTCTGCCCCGGGGCTCCACCATGTACCGGATGCGGTCGTACCGAGCGGAGCCGAATCGCTGTCCGTCGGGCGCGCTGCCACGGCGGAGGGAGTCATGAACGCAGCGAGGAGTACGACGACTGTGGCGAGGGCGCCACGCCCATTCCAGTTGAACATCAACGGCCACGTCCCTTCACCGGCTAGGGCACGATCACCACGTCGAACGGCTCGGTCGCCAAGGCTGCCAACGGGCTGCTCAGCTTCTCCGCACCCAGACGCCACGTGCCCGCGTGCAGTCCGGCGGTAGCGTGAGCGAAACCCTCGCGGTCCCCGAGCCGGATGAATTCGGCATCCAGAGATTGCTTGACGGTAACCGCGCCCGAACTCAACCGTGGGTGGACTCCGGTTGGGCCAGTGCCACTCGGTGCGTAGACGGTGGCAACGAAGGAGCCCTCCAGGGGAGGTTGCAGGTATTCGAAACTGAAATACCGGACGTTGTATCCGACGCCCGATCGCAGTGGCGGGCAACCGAAGACCCAGAGCGGCGTGCTGACCGGCCCGATCCGCAGTGGATCGGCATAGGATCCGGTACCCGACAGCGACTCGCATGCGATGTGCTGGAACCGCATGGGGGTGGTGGCGCCGGCCGGAGACGCCGGAACGCCACTGGCCAGGGCTAGTGCTACTGCGGCCGTCGTCATGCGGGACATCCGAGTCCACGTGCTCACGGCAAGTGCTCCTCTACCGAAGTCCGAGGGCCTCTCGTCCAGCTCAGCACAGGAGTAAAGCGATCGCAATGCGAGAAGCTGCGGGGCGGAGGCAACGTGCTGCGTCGTCAGGCTGACCCGACACGGTGCGCCGGGCGGCACCTGTGTACGTCCGGACCGCCGACCAGGAACGAGCCGTACGCCTGGATGTTTCTCGCGTTGGCCGGACTGGCCGTCACCTCCGCACTCTGCGGCTCGAGCGCCGTACGAAGGCTTACAGGGTGGTCAGCAGGCGCCCGGTGTAGCCCACCATGACGGTCCAGAACAGGCCTGTGTATCCGCGTTCACCGATTCTGGTGTTGAAGCGCCTGCCGAGGAACGTCGCGAAGAACATGAGCGGCAGACACGCCAGGGCGACGAGATAGTCCCCACCCGAGAGCAGCGCTGCATCCGTCCAGACGGCCGTTTTCGTGGCATCCCCGACGAGCGAGGCCATGGAGAGCGCACCGACGAGGTGGAGGCGGTCCAGGGCCAGTCCGCGGACCGCAAGCCCCTTAGAGCTCGTAACACGATCATGAGTCGGGCTTGTTGAGGCGTCGCCAGCAAATGAGGCTGCAGGCGAGGGAGACGAATGCGTCGTGGAGTTCGGT
>NZ_JBHWMB010000108.1:0-14454 GCF_042730015.1 Streptomyces sp. NPDC059957
GGGCAGGTCGGTGGGGTCGGGGTTCTCGCCGACGTCGGGGAGGCCGGGCTTCTTGGCGAGTCCGTGCGCGACGTCGATGCGGAAGCCGTCCACGCCCCGGTCGAGCCAGAACCGCAGGACGTCTTCGAACTCGGCGCCGACGTCCGGGTGTTCCCAGTTCAGGTCGGGCTGCTCGGGGGCGAACATGTGGAGGTACCAGGGGCCCTGGGTGCCGTCGGCCTCGGTGATCCGGGTCCAGGCGGGGCCGCCGAAGTACGAGTTCCAGTCGTTGGGCGGCAGTTCGCCCTGCGCGCCGCGCCCGGGGAGGAACCAGAAGCGCTCGCGTTCGGGGGATCCGGGGCCGGCGGCGAGGGCCCGGAGGAACCAGGGGTGCTGGTCGGAGCAGTGGTTGGGGACGAGGTCGACGACGACCCGGAGGTTGTGGCCGTGGGCCTCGGTGATGAGCTCCTCCGCTTCGGCCAGCGTGCCGAAGAGGGGGTCGATGTCGCGGTAGTCGGCCACGTCGTAGCCGGCGTCGGCCATCGGCGAGACGTACCAGGGGTTGAACCAGAGCGCGTCGACGCCCAGTTGGCGCAGGTAGGGCAGCCGCTCGCGCACTCCGGCGATGTCGCCGATGCCGTCGCCGTTCCCGTCGGCGAAGCTGCGTATGTAGATCTGGTAGATCGCTGCGTGCCGCCACCAGGGGGAGGCGGCGGGGCGGGGGGTGCTCTGGGACACGGGGTCTCCTGGTGCGGTAGGTACGGCGGGGTGGTGCGGGCGGGCCCGCGGGGCGGGCACACGGGTGCGCCGCGGCTCGGGTGGAGAGGGATGCCCGGGTACGGGGCCCGGTCGGGCGGGGTGTCTGGGGGTGACCGGGCCCCGGGTTCCAGGGGCGGAGGGGCGGAAGGGCAGAAGGGTCGGTCGGTGTTGCTACCAGCCCGAGTTGCCGGCTCCGCGGCTGACGGCGAATCCGCCGGCGAGGCTCAGACCGCCGGTGGCGGCGTCGGTGACCGTGACCCCGCTGAAGATGCCCGATCCGGCCGCGTTGATCTCGATGCCGTAGCCGCCGGCCTTGGCGATCCTGGTGTTCTTCACGGTCAGGTTCCCGACGTTCTTCTGCCAGGAGACGAGCAGGCCGCTGTAGGTGCTGTCCAGGATGTCGTTGTCCTGGAGGATCACCGGGGTGGTGATCTCGGAGGTGTCGGCGTAGACCCACAGGGCGCCGAGCTTGCTCGCCCAGTTGGGCTCGTAGCCTCCGGCCCGGTCGATGGTGTTGCGCTGGACGGTCGCCGGTCCGCTGAAGGGGATGCCGAAGCGGGTGCTGACGGCGATTCCGGCGGCGCCGGTCACGGTGTCGGCGACCAGGTTGTCCTCGATCCGGTTGCCGCTGCCGCCGTAGATCGCGGCTCCGTTGGCGAGCAGCGGGAGCTGGACCGTGTTGAAGCGGAGCACGCAGTCGGTGACGGCCTGGGCCTCCGACCACATCGCGAGGGCGTCGTCACCGGTGTTGCGGATGCTGCTCTGGGAGACCTCGCTGCCCGTGGTGCCCTTGTGCAGGTTGACCCCGTCCGCGTACGTGTCCCGGATGCGCAGGCCGGTGGCGAGCAGGCCCCGGGTCGGTGCGTCGATCCACAGACCGACCTTGCTGTGCTGGATCCAGAGGTTCTGCAGGGTGGAGCCGGAGCCGAAGTCCCCTTCCACGGCGGCATCGCTGTTGGCGTCGTCGCGGTGGTCGGACTCACCGGTGATCGCCAGGTCCTGCACGGTGCTTGTGCCGCCGCGCCCGAAGAGGCCGCCCTTGCCGTTCTTGCCGCGCAGGGTGGTGTGCCATTCGCCGGCTCCGCGCAGGACGGCTCCGGTGAGGTTGACGGATCCGGAGATGTCGTAGGTACCGGCCGGCAGCCACAGGCCCTTGCCCTGGCCGGTGGCCGTGGACAGTGCGGTGTTGAGGGCGGCGGTGTCGTCGCCGGCGTCGTTCGCGGTGACGCCGAGGGTGGCGGCGGAGACGAAACCGGTGGCGGGCATGGTGGCGGCCGCCGGGGCGGTCTCGGTCTCGACCAGGTCGATGGCGTAGGAGGAGGCGGTGTCCCCCGCGTCCTTCTGGAACTTCAGCACGGTGCCGGCGGGGAAGTCACCGGTGAGGGTGCGGGTCTCGTCGAAGAAGCGGTGCGCCTCGCCCTGCGCGGGGTCGTTGCCGTAGGGGTAGGCGCCGTAGACCCAGCTGTACTTGGAGGTGAGGGCGAGGTCCTTGGAGTGGGCGCCGTTGGCGTAGAGGCTCAGGGTGGCGTTGTTGCCCGTGCCGGCGGCGTTGTCCGGGATCGAGTAGCGCACGGTCAGGGCGTTGGCGGCCTTGGCCAGGGTGAACTGGACGTACTCCCCCGTCTGGTCGAGTACGACGGCCCGGCGTCCCGACGCCTCGGAGGCGAGGGTCTTGTAGGTGCGGTCCGGCCCGGTGACGGAGGCGTTGGTCGCGCCGGCCTCGGCCTCGTGGACGGTGTACGGGAGGGTCGCGCCGCGGGCTGCGTTCGGTGTGGAGCCGGTGACCTCGATGCCGTCGAGCTGGAGGTCGCCGTTGTCCCCGGTCTCGGTGCGCAGGGTGAGGGTGTTGAGCTGGGCGCGCAGGGGCGCGTCGGTGGTGAAGCCGGCCCAGGCTCCCGAAGTGGCGGGGAGGGTGAGGCGGCGGACGGGGACGCCGTTCGCGGTCAGGGTGATGGTCGCGGCGTTGGCCCCGGGGGTGCGGTAGCGCACGGCCACCTGCCGGGTGGCGGCGGTGGGCGCGGAGACGGAGAAGACGGCTCGGGCACCGGTGGCGGTGAAGCCCGTCAGGTAGCCGGCTCCGCTGAAGCCGGTGACGGCGGAGGCGGAGGCGGGACCGCCCGAGGCGAAGGCGGCCTCGGCCTGGTGGCTGAGGGAGCCGGGCGGCGGGTCGGTGGGCGTGGTCGTCGGGCTGGTGGGGGTGAGGCTGTCGAGGTTCACGTTGCCGGAGTCGGCGGTGGTGAAGGTCAGCGCGAGCGTGTTGGCGCCCTTCGCCAGCGGGACCGGTTCCTGGCGGGTGGCCCAGGTGTCCCAGTTCGCGGTGGCCGGGAGCGACACCTGACGGACCTTGACGCCATTTGCGTACAGGCTCAGGGTCTGGGCGGCGCCCGTGCCGTTCGCGTACCGGATCGCCACCGAACCCGTACCGGCCGCGGCGGACTGCACCACGAAGGAGGTCGAGGCCGCCCCCTTGTTCCCGTCCGTGAAGCCGCCGACGTAGCCGGTACCCGTGTAACCGGAATGCTCCGACTCGGTGCGGGCGCCGCCCGCGAGGGCCGCCGACTCCGCTTCCAGGGTGGCGGCGACGGCGTACGAGGTGGCGGCGAAGGTGCCGGTGAGGCAGGTGGTGGTCAGGGCGGTGAGGAGGAGCGGGGAGATGAGCCGTGCGGCTCTGGTGCGGGTTCCTCGGGGAGACGCGGAGGGTGAGGACGAAGAAGAAGACACGGCGTCGTGTCCTTTCGGGAGGCGCGCCCCGTACCCGAGAGGGGGGCGGGAGGGCGCGGTGGGGGCCGCCGCGGCGGTCCGTCGCTGCGGCGGTGTCAGGCGGGGACGGTGTCGGGCGGGGGCGTTGTCGAGCAGGGGTGACGGGCCCGGGGTGGGGATGGGTCCCGGGTCGGCAGGGGGAGAAGGAGGAAGGGAGGAAGGGGGGTCAGCCCTTGAGGCTTCCGGCGGTGAGGCCGGAGATGATGTGCCGCTGGAAGACGAGGAAGAGGACCAGCAGCGGAATGCTCGCCATGACCATGCCGGCGAGGAGCTGGTTGGCCGGCATGAACTCCGCGAGGCGGTTCAGGGCGACGGTGACCGGCTGCTTGCGCTCGTCCGGCAGGACGAGCATCGGCCAGAGGAAGTCCTTCCAGACTCCGACCACGGCGAAGATCGACACGACGGCCAGCACCGGACGGGACAGCGGGAGGACCACCGAGACGAGGATCCGTACCGTGCCCGCGCCGTCGATCCGGGCCGCGTCGAGCAGTTCGGCGGGGATCTGGTCGAAGAACCGTTTGAGGATGAAGACGTTGAAGGCGTTCGCCGCGGCGGGCAGCCAGATCGCGAACGGCGTGTTGATCAGGTTCACGTGGACGAGGGGGACGTCCACGACCGTGAGGTACGTGGGTACGAGCAGGGCGGACACCGGCAGCATCAAGGTGGCCAGCATCATCGCGAGGACGGCGTTGCCCAGGACCGGGCGGAGCTTGGACAGCGCGTACGCGGCGGAGACGTCGATGACGAGTTGGAAGAGCAGCGCTCCGAAGGCGAGCAGGAAGGTGTTGAAGAAGTAGCCGGCGAGGCCCGTGTTCGTCCAGGCCTCCGTGTAGCTCTCCGGGTGCCAGCTGCTCGGGAGCAGCGTGGGATGCGGCTGGGCCAGCTCCGCGGAGGACTTGAGGGCGCCGGTGGTCATCCAGTAGAGCGGGAAGACGAAGGCCAGGCTGAAGCCGGTCAGGGTCGCGCCCAGGACGAAGCGGTGCAGGAACCGGCCGACGGGCCGGGTCAGTTCGGCGGGCGCGATGAGTGTGCGGGAGCGGGGTTCGGTGGCGGCCATGCGGCCCTCCTTTCAGTCCTTGGTCCGGGTCAGCCGGAGGTAGAGGCCGGCGAAGAGGCCCAGGACCACGAAGAGCAGGGTGCTCATGGCGCTGGCCAGGCCGAAGTCGTTGTAGACGAAGGCGTAGCGGTAGAGCAGCAGCAGGATGGTGACGGTGGCCTCGTTGGGGCCGCCGCCGGTGAGGACGAACGGTTCTACGAACACCTGCATGGTGCCGATGACCTGGAGCAGCAGGGTGATCAGGAGGATGAACCTGACCTGGGGGATCGTGACGTGCCACAGGCGCCGGCGGATGGAGGCCCCGTCGAGTTCGGCTGCTTCGTAGAGCTCCCCGGGGATGCCGCTGAGGGCTGCCAGGTAGATGAGCGTCGTGGTGCCCATGTTGGCCCAGGTGGAGACGAGGACCAGGGAGATCATCGCGAGGTGTTCCGACTCCAGCCACTGCTGGGCGGGCAGGTGCAGGACGCCGAGCACGTTGTTGAAGAGGCCCGGGCCCGGATCGTAGAACCAGCGCCACAGCAGCATGGTGACGATGGGCGGGAGCATCACCGGGAGGTAGACGGTGAGCCGCAGGTACGACTGGCCGCGCCGGAGCTCGTTCAGGACGACGGCCGTGACGAACGGGGCGGCGAAGCCGAAGACGAGTGCCAGGAGCGTGAAGTAGCCGGTGTTGCGCCAGGCGGTGGCGAAGAGCGGATCGTCGAAGAGACGGCGGAAGTTGTCCAGGCCGACCCACTCGGCCGGCTGGGCGAAGGTCACCTGCTGGAAGCCGAGGAGGACGCCGCGGACGATCGGGTACCAGGCGAACAGCGCGAAGCAGATCAGCCCGGCGGAGAGGAAGAGGTAGGCGACGAGGTTCTCCCGCAGCCGGCGGCCGCGTCCCGTGGCCGGGTTTCCGCCCGCGGCCCCGGGCCGCCGGGGGCGGCCGGGGTTCCGGAGGCTCCCGGGCCGCAGGTGGCGGAGGTTCCGGGTGCGCCGGGCCGGGGCCGCGGCGGCCGGAGCCCCGGGGGTGGGGGCCTCGGAGGTGGGGAGGGCGGACATGTCACTTCACCGTGGCGAGGATGGAGTCGGCGCGGGCGGCGGCGTCCTTCAGCAGGGTGTCGATGTCCGCGTCCTCCTTGGTCAGGACGGACTGCATGACACCGTCCAGGACGGTGTACAGCTGCTGGGCGTTCGGCGGCTCGACCTTGACCTCGACCTGGGGGCTGCGGTCGACGAACGGCTTGTAGTTCTCCTGTGGCACATTGGCGTGCTCGACGTGGATGGCGTCGATCTTCTTCTGGGCGGCGCCGCCGAAGAGGTTCGGCTGGGGAAGGCCGATCGGGACGCCGAGGCCGGAGAACTTGGTGACGTTCTCCTCCTCCCGGTCCGGGTTGAGGTACTTCCACTGGACCCACTGCAGACCGGCCTTGATCTTCTCGGGCGTGGCCTTGGGATTGAACATGAAGCCGTCGCCGCCGCCGAGGGTGGCCGTGCCGGGGAGGGCCGCCAGGCCGAACTCCTCGTACTTGCGCTCGAACTGCTTGACGATGGTGGGGATGTTGTCGGGTCCGGCCATGTACATACCGAGCTTGCCGGAGCCCATCATCTTCTGGACGTCGCCGATCTCCAGGAGTTGACGGGTGCCCATGCTCTGGTCCGTCCAGCGCATGTCGTGCAGGGTCTGGAGCGCCTTGCGGCCCGCATCGCTGTC
The DNA here is from genome assembly GCF_042730015.1 of Streptomyces sp. NPDC059957. Taxonomy (NCBI): domain Bacteria; kingdom Bacillati; phylum Actinomycetota; class Actinomycetes; order Kitasatosporales; family Streptomycetaceae; genus Streptomyces; species Streptomyces sp. NPDC059957. Next base: position 6,249 of record NZ_JBHWMB010000108.1, read on the forward strand.
GAAGGCGGCCTTCCACTTGCCGTTCTCCTCGGTGGCCACATCGCCGCCCATGGAGTACAGCCAGGACGTCAGGTGCCAGCCGCCCTGGTTGTTCTTGCTGTAGTCGGCGTACCCCACGGTGTCCTCGCCCAGCGCGCTGATCTTCTTCGCGGCGGCCCGGACCTCTTCCCAGGTGGTCGGGGGGTTGTCGGGGTCCAGGCCGGCCTTGCGGAAGAGCTCGCGGTTGTAGACGAGGCCCATGGAGTAGTTGCCGGTGGGCAGGCCGTACGTCTTGCCCTGCTTGTCCTGGAAGACCTTTTGGAGCTCGGGACGTATGTCGGAGAGGTACGGGACGCCGGCCAGGTAGGGGGTGATGTCGGCGCCCTGCTTGCGCTGGATGAGGCCCGCCGGGTCGGTGAAGTAGACGTAGTAGACGTCTTCGAGCTGGCCGCCGGCGAGCTTCGCCGCGAAGGTCTTGGGGTCCATCTGGCCTTCGCGGGCATCGATCTTGATCTTCGGATGCGCCGCTTCGAACTGCTTGACCAGCTCCTCGAAGTCCTTGCGGTCGGCAGCCTGCGTGGTGGCCGGCATGCCGTTGACCGTGATCGTCACCACGCCGCCGGCCTTGTCCCCGGCCGGGGTCGGCGTGCCACCGCAGGCGGCGACTCCGAGGCTTGCCACGAGGGCGGTGGAGATGAACAGGGCGCGACGTCTGGTGATGTCATCCATGCGAACAGGCCTTCCGGGCGGGTCGGGCTTCGATGGCGCGACAGTAGAAGCCGTGAACGCAAGAAGTCAATAATGTTACGCAAGACATTAAGCATCAAGATTCATGGATGTGACAGAACGTGACGCCCGGCCGTCACCTCGGAGTCCTCCCCCCGACATGCGGAGAGGGCCCGGCTGCAGCCGGGCCCTCCCCCTCCCTCTCCGTACCCCTGCTCCCCCGTCAGCGCCCCGGGGACGGGCGCGCGGTGGACGACCGGACGATGAGTTCGGTGTCGAAGAGGATCTCCGCGGACAGGCCCACCCCGGTACGGATCTGCTCGGTCAGGAACTGCACCGCGGCCGAAGCCATGGCCGCGACGGGCTGGCGGGACGTCGTCAGCGGCGGGTCGGTGGCGACCATGAAGAGCGAGTCGTCGAAGCCCACGACGGACAGCTCGGCCGGCACGCGCACGCCCCGGCGGCGCGCACCGCGGATGGCGCCGAGGGCGAGGGCGTCGCTCGCGCACACCACCGCCGTCACCCCTCGCGGGAGCAGTTGGGTGATCGCCGTGGCGCCGCCCTCCATCGTGAAGAGCGCGTGGGCGACGAGCGGCCGCCACTCCCGGGCCGAGACTCCGCGCCGGGTGTTGAAGGCGGCGTAACCAGCGAGTTTACGGACCGACGGGACATGTCCGGAGGGGCCCACGATCATCCCGATCCGCTCGTGGCCGAGCGCCGACAGGTGCGCCAGCGCCTGCTCCGCAGCCCCGGCGTCGTCCACCGAGACCTGCGCGACGCCCGGGTTCTCGTCAGCCGGATTCACCAGGACTACGGGGATCGCGCGGCGGCGCAGCTCGCGGCCCTGGGCCTCGCCTATGTCCGTGTAGCTGGCGCCGACGAACACGATGCCGCCGACGTTCTGCCCGAGCAGCATGTCGACGTAGTGGGACTCCGAGACCCCGTCGGCCGTGCGCGTGCACAGCACGGGGACCAGACCCTGGCCGTTGAGCAGTCCGGCGAGGGCTTCCGCCGCCGCGGAGAAGACGGGGTTCTGGAGGTCGGGCACCACCAGCCCGATCAGCTGGGCCCGTTCCTTGCGGAACTCCACCGGGCGCTCGAACCCGCACACGTCGACGGCCGTCAGGACCGCTTCACGGGTGGCGGGCGCCACGTCCCTGTTGCCGTTCAGTACGCGACTCACCGTAGTCGTGCTGACGCCGGCCATCTCGGCCACCTGGGCTAGCCTCTGGGTGCTCACGCGACCAAGCTACCAGCCGGGTACGCAAAAACCAGTCCCCTGTACGCAAATCTCTTGCAAGCGGAGTGCGGCTCACCGCGAGCCTCGTCTTCGCGGGTCACCCGGTACCCGTCCAACGGCGCACCCGAGTCGCGGCAGGGCCCGGGGGATGGTCGGCTGGGCGGGTGACCGTGCGGCCGACCGGGGTGCGTGCGGCCGGGGCGAGGAGACACATCGTGGCCAAGGCCTATCTGGTGGGTGCCGGCATCGCTTCCCTGTCGGCGGCGGCGCTGCTGATCAGGGAGGGCGGTTTCGCGGGCTCGGACATCACGATCCTGGAGGCTCAGGGCCGCACCGGCGGAAGCCTCGACGCCGCGGGAGACCCCGAGAACGGCTACACCATGCGCGGCGGCCGGATGTTCGAGCTGCACTTCGAGTGCACGTACGACCTGCTGCGCTCCATCCCCTCGCTGGACGCACCGGGCACCTCGGTCACCGAGGACACCTTCGCCTTCCACGAGGACTTCGCCTGGAACGACAAGGCCCGCCTGGTCGACTCCTCCGGACTGCGGGTCGACACCCGCTCGATGGGGTTCTCCGAACGCGACCGCCTGGACCTGGTCGCGTGCGTGGCCTCCCCCGAGTCACGGCTCGACGGCAAGCGGATCTCCGACTGCTTCACCCCCGAGTTCTTCACCACCAACTTCTGGTACATGTGGTGCACGACCTTCGCCTTCGAGCCCTGGCACTCGGCGATCGAGTTCCGGCGCTACCTCAACCGGTTCGTGCACCTCTTCAAGACCTTCGACACCATGTCGGGCATCTACCGCACCCGCTTCAACCAGTACGACTCGATCGTGCGCCCGCTCCAGAGCTGGCTGCGGAGCAACGGCGTCGTGTTCTCGATGAACACCACCGTGACCGACGTGGAGCTGGCCGACGGCGAGGGCACCACCGCCACCGCCCTCGCCTGCACGCGGGAGGGCTCGGCCGTACGGATCCCCGTCGCCGCCGAGGACCTGGTGTTCGTCACCAACGGATCGATGACCGCGAACTCGACCCTGGGATCCACCGACACCCCCGCCGTACTGGACACCTCCGCGCCGGACGACTCGTGGCGCCTGTGGCAGACCCTGGCGGCCAAGCGCCCCCACCTGGGCGACCCTTCGGTGTTCGACTCCTCCGTCTCGGACTCCACCTGGGGCTCCTTCACCGTCACCACCCAGGACCCCACCTTCTTCAAGGCCATGGAGGAGTTCTCCGGCAGCGAGGCCGGCAAGGGCGGTCTGATCACCTTCAAGGACTCCGGCTGGCTGCTGACCATCGTCCTGAACCACCAGCCGCACTTCCACGAGCAGCCCGAGGGCACCTACGTCTGGTGGGGGTACGCGCTGTTCCCGGACAAGCCCGGCGACCACGTGGGCAAGACGATGGCCGAGTGCACGGGCCGCGAGATCCTCACCGAGGTCCTCGGACACCTGCGCCTCGAGCAGAGCGAGCAGATCCTGGAGTCCTCGATCGTCGTCCCGGCGCTGATGCCGTACATCACCAGCCAGTTCCTGGTCCGCAAGGCCGGCGACCGGCCCGAGGTGGTCCCGGAGGGCTCCACCAACCTGGCCTTCATCGGCCAGTACGCCGAGGTCCCCGACGACGTGGTGTTCACCGTCGAGTACTCGGTGCGCACCGCGTGGACCGCGGTGGCCCGGCTGCTGCACCTGGACCGGCAGCCGCCGCCGGTCTACAAGGGCGGCCACGACCCCAAGGTGCTCCTCGAAGCCCTGCACACGATGCACCGCCGCTGAGGCCGCACGGTCGCGCCCGTCCCGCCCAGCCCCGCCGGCCCTGGCCTCGGCCCCGGTCTCCGGGCGGCGACACCGCGGGCGCGACCGGGTACCGTACGCCCCTCTACGACAGAGAGGTGCGGCCATCGTGACCCGAATCCCGGACGTGGGCGATGTGGTGGGCGATTTCTCGCTCCCCGGCGGCCTGCTCAGCGAGGACGTGTTCGTCCGCGGGCAGTACGCGCTCGGCGAGCAGCGCGGGAACCCGGTCGTTCTCGCCTTCTACCCCGGCGACAACACCCCCGTCTGTACGACTCAGCTGTGCTCCTACTCCGACGGGCTGGAGGCGCTCTCCGCGTGCGGCGCCCAGGTGTGGGGCATCAGCCCGCAGGGCGTCGACAGCCACGAGGCCTTCGCCCGGGACCGCGGCCTGCGGATCCCGCTGCTCGCCGACACCGACCGCACGGTGGCCCGCGCCTTCGGCGTGTCCGCTCCCGTGATCGGTCTACGGCGGGCCGTCTTCGTCATCGCGCCGGACGGCACCCTGCACTGGAAGCACGTCGGGACCCTGGGCCTGAGGTTCCCTTCCGCGGACACCATCGCGGAGCAGCTCGTCGGTGTCGCCACGGGCTGACGCGCCGGTGATGCGCCGGGTCCCCGGCCGTCCGGCCCGGCCGGACGAGCGGGGACTCGGAGCCCGCGCTCAGTTGTCGGAGCCCACTCGCCCGCCTGTCCCGTCACACCGCCGGACAGAGCCGAGAGCCGGCCGATCGGACGAACGACGCCGGTGGCGGACGAACGGCCCCGGTCGCCGGTCACCGGTCGCCGGTGGAGAGGTACTGGGCGGCCTCGGCCCAGGGGTTGGCCGAGGCCGCAGAGGCATTGCGGGATCCGAAAGCCGGACGGGACACCTGGCGTCACGTGAGGAGGAGAAACGTCACGCCGGTATCTGGTTCTAAGAAGGTGTGGGGACACCTTCCCTGGCATCTCGACGGATGACCGCGCCGCCATCAGTAAACATATATACCGTTGAGTAAGCAAGGGTATGAAAATATTCATGTGCGAGGGTGGTGTGAATATGACACCTCACCCCGGTTCGCCCTAGAGGAAGAAGTCGTCTAGAGGAAGAAGCCGTGCTGGTCCGCGGCCTGCTCGTAACTCTCGAGCCGGGCCTGCGTCCGCTCGGGGTCCGCGTCCGCCATCGCCTGGAGAAGCGCCGCGGACAGGACGCCCGGCGCCGAGTACGAGTCGAAGACCAGTCGCGAACCGGTACCGGCCGTCAGCGCCACATCGGCTTCGTCCACCAGCGGCCCCAGCGTGCGGTCCGTGATCAGCGCGATCCGCAGCCCCGCGCCGCGGGCCACCCGCAGCGCCGCCAGGGTCTCCTTGGCGTGCCGGGGCATCGCGAAGGCCAGGACCCAGCTCCCGCCCGCCGCCCGGGCCTGCAGCAGCGCGTCGGAGGCGACGCTGCCGCCGCCGGTCACCAGGCGCACGTCGGGGTGGATCCGGCGGGCCGCGTAGGCGAAGTACTCCGCCAGCGAGACGGAGATCCGCAGCCCGAGGACCGTCAGCGGCACCGACCGGGCCAGTTCCCGTCCGATGTCGAGCACCTGGTCGGTGTCGGCGAGCAGCTGCCGGACGGTGCGCAGGTTCTCGATCTCGGCGTCGACGGCGGCCTGCAGTTCGTTGCGCCGGGTCTGCTCGGGGCTGTCCGGGGCGCCGGCCACCGCGCTGAGCGCGATCGGCTGGAGGACGTCGCGCAGGGCCGGATAGCCGCTGAAGCCGAGGGCCGAGGCGAAGCGGGTCACGGAGGGCTGGCTCACGCCGGCTCGTTCCGCGAGCTCGGTGATCGAGAGGAACGCCGCCTCGGTGAGGTGGTCGACGAGGTACTGGGCGATCCGGCGCTGGCCCGGTGAGAGCGGGTGCCCGTCGAACAGCGCCCGGACCCGGTCGGCCGGGGCCCGCTCGTGGTCGACCGGCTGCCCGCCCGGCGTGATCGCTGCCGCCTGTGCGCGCGCCTGCTGCCCCGATGACACCGGCGGACCTCCCTCTCGTGCCACTCCGTGATCCCAACATAGCTCACGGCATCCGGCTGACCAGCGCGCTTCCCCCTGCGGCCGGCCGCAGGGGGACGTCCTGGCCGGCCGTGGTGCGCACCGGTTCCGCCACCTCCACCCGGGGTGATGGAGCGTCAGCATGTCTCTACCGGCTGCCCCGTTGCGATCCGGTGCGGGGCCCGGCCGTCGAGGAGGAGCACCACGAGGGCCCGTACGGGCCGGCCCAGCGGAACGAACGCGCCGCCGTCGGCGGCGGGTACGGCCCGCACGCCGTGGAGGTCGAGGCGGCTTCCGGTCGCGGCGTACTGGGCCGGGGTCAGCCGGTAGCCGCAGGGCGGATGGGCGAGGATCTCGTCCCCGGCCGCGGGGGCGTTGTCCGCTCCGCCCAGCAGGACCGGGCCCACCGCGCTCCCCACTGTCAGGCGGGCTCCGTCCGAGGCCGCCGCCAGGGGGCCCGTACGCGTGGAGACATAGGCGAACAGGCCGCGCAGAGAAGCCAGTTGGGAGCCGACCCGGCGGCGGTGGTTGAGGGCAGGATCGGACCGCTCCGCGTCCCCGGCAGCGCCCGCGAGTGCCTCGATGCGGCTTTCGATCAGCAGCGCGACCGCATGCTTGACGCCCGCCGTGTTGCGCAGGATCCGCTCCTGGCCGTCGCCCGCGGACTGCCCGACCGGGGTGCCGGTGACGGGGTCGGTTCGGATGCCGTAGGTCCCGGTGGAGTGGCCGGCCGCGTGGGCCGCACCGCGTACGTACGCGGCGGACAGGGCGCGGGACTGCGCGTACACCGCCGGGTCGGTGTTGAGGTTGCGCGGCCAGAGGTCGAAGAGGTCCTTGTCGTACGTCCCCGGTGTCGCCCGGTACTCGTGCAGGTCGTACACGAGGTGCGGCCGGTGGTCGCGCAGCACCGCGGCCAGCGCCCGCGCCTCGGGCGAGGTGAGGGCCATGTGGTCGCGGTTGATGTCGGTGCCCCCGGCGTTGGCGCGGGTACCGGCGGCCCGCCCGTCCGGGTTGGCGGTCGGGACCACGAGCAGCGTGACGGCCTCCAGGAGGCGCCGGGTCGCCGTGTCCCGGGCGTGGGCGAGGTCCCGCACGGTGCTCAGGCACGCCTCGCGCCCGGCCGGTTCGTCTCCGTGCTGGCTGCACACCAGCAGCACGGTGACGGGGCCCCGGCCCAGGCTCACCAGTCGCAGCGGACGGCCGCGCACGGTCTTGCCGATGGTCCGGACGGTGGCGCGCTCGCCGTGCCGGCCGACCGCGTGGAGCAGCTCCCGCTCCTGGGCCTCGCTGGTCCAGTGCGCTCCGTCCGCGGCCTCGAAACCGGTGCGGGGCGCCCTTTCGGCCGCGCGCACCGGGTCGGGGGCCAGGGCCACCGCCAGCACGGCCGTCAGTGTCGCGGCGAGTGCGGACAGGCCGCGCGCCGTCATCTTCTCGATCACGCCCCGGTTGTAGCGGGCCCGGGGCCGCGGCGGCAGGGTTCCGCGCCCGAACTCACCCGGGTGGCCGGGCGAGTTCCTCCGGTACGGGACACCGCGCCGCTGCCGGCCGTGGGCCCCGGCCCGGCTACGGCTGCTCGGCCAGGCCCTGCGGGAGCCGGCCGGTGTGGAGCACCCCCAGGGTCTGGGTCGCGCGCGTCAGGGCCACGTAGAGGTCGCTGGGTTCGTGGTCGGCCGGCTCCACGACGATCACCGTGTCGAACTCCAGGCCCTTGGCCTGCCGCGGTGCGAGCAGCACCACGGGGCGGGTGAGGTCGGGCTCCTCCCCCGCCCTTACGCCCGGCAGCGCGGCCGCCAGTTCCCCGTGCAGCGCGCGCGGGGCGATCACCGCGAGGCGGCCCTCGGCCGGTGCGCCCTCCCGTACCGCGTCGGCCACCGCCGCGGCCAGGTCGCCGGTCCGCTTCACCCAGGGCAGGCGCCCCGTGGAACGGACCGAGCTCGGCGGCTCGAAGCCGGGGTGGCGGGCTCGGAGCACGGCCGCCGCCAGTTCCATGATCTCGGCGGGCGTACGGTAGTTGACGCCGAGGCGCACCAGCTCCCAGCGGTCCTCCACGTAGGGCGCCAGGATCTGCTGCCAGGAACCGCAGCCGGCTTCGTCGCCGGTCTGGGCCGGGTCGCCCACCAGCGTCATCGAACGGGTCGGGCAGCGCCGCATGAGCAGGCGCCATGCCATGGCGGACAGTTCCTGCGCCTCGTCCACGATGACGTGCCCGAAGGCCCAGGTGCGGTCGGCAGCGGCCCGTTCTGCCGCACTGCGGTGGTCGGCCTCCTCCTGGCGCTCCGCCATCCGCTCGGCGTCGATGATGTCGTGGGCCGCGAGGAACTCGTTCTCCGTGTCCTCGAACTCGTACGACTCCGACCCGGCCGACAGGTCGAGGACGCCCTGCGCGTACGCGACGCGCTCGAGGCGCTCGCGCTCCTCGGCGGCGCGGCGCGCGGTGTCGTCGACTC
>NZ_JBHWMB010000108.1:14464-21375 GCF_042730015.1 Streptomyces sp. NPDC059957
TCGTCGAGCAGCGGGACGTCGGCCGGGGTCCAGTCCGCCTCGCCCGTCGTCGTGCGCCGGATCAGCCCGGCCTCCCGCTCGGGGAGGTACGTGGGCTCGGCGAGGTAGTCGGCGATCAGCTGCCGGGGGGTGAGCGGGGGCCACAGCGTGTCGATGGCGGCGTGCACCTCGGCGCTGGTCGCGATCTCCTTGCCCAGCTGGGCGATGTCGTCGGGGCCGAGCAGGTTGGGGCCGCCGTAGGGGTCGGCGCCGAGCCGGTCGGCGAGCTGTTCGGTGAGCGCGTCGATGATCCGGAATGCGAAGTACGGGCGCGCCAGGTTGTGCGGCAGGCCGGTGGCACGGGCCCGGTCCCGGGCCTCGTGGGCCATGGTCCGGTCGAGCAGCAGCGTCCCGTAGTCGTCGTGGTCGATCTCCAGGGCCGGTTCGGGGACCAGGTCTGCGTCCTCGCCGCTGCCCGCGGGCACGGTCTCCGGCAGTGCCTGCCGGTCGCTCACGACGCGGGCGAGGATGCCGGCCATCTCTGCGCGCCCCTTGACGGCGGCGGCGCCGGGGCGGTCCACGGCGCTCGCGCGCACGCCGGGGAACAGCTCGCCCGGGGTGGCCAGCAGCACCCCGGTCTCGCCGAGGGCCGGGAGGACCTCGCCGATGTAGCCGAGGAAGGCCGGGTTCGGCCCGACGATCAGCACGCCGCGCTTGGCGAGCAGCTCGCGGTGCGCGTAGAGCAGGTAGGCGGCCCGGTGCAGGGCCACGGCGGTCTTGCCGGTGCCCGGGCCGCCCTCCACCACCAGGATTCCGCGGTGGGTGGAGCGGATGATGCGGTCCTGCTCGGCCTGGATGGTCTGGACGATGTCGTGCATCCGGCCGGTCCGGGCGGCGTCGAGCGCGGAGAGCAGCACGGCGTCCGCGTCGGCCCCCTCGTGGCCGGTGCGCTCGGTGTCGGCGAGGTCGAGGATCTCGTCGTGCAGGGCCGTGACCTCGCGGCCCCGGGTGGTGATGTGGCGGCGCCGGCGCAGTCCCATGGGGGAATACCCGGTCGCGAGATAGAACGGCCGTGCGACTTCGGCCCGCCAATCGAGGACGAGGGGGGTGCGCTCCCTGTCGTCCTGCCTGATTCCAATGCGGCCGATGTGGTGGTCCGAGCCGTCGGAGAACTCCAGCCGGCCGAAACACAGGCCGCTTTCGCCAGAGTTCAGAGCGGAAAGCAGACCGGACTGTTCAGCGACCACGACATCCCGCTCCAGTCGCGCCTGGAACCCGCTGCCGGCCTCGCCGAGCGCACCCTGCACGGCGCGTTCGGCGTTCTCTCGCAGGTCGTCGAGGCGCGCGTAGAGGGACGTGATGAATTGCTGCTCATTCCGGAATTCTTCGGTTGACAATTCCACTCCTGACGCGGTACGGTGTCCTCATAAGCCTTTTCACGTCTCAGCTCTGCCTTGATGTGAAACATCAAATATACGCAGACAAACACCCCGGCCGTCAATCGGTCCGGGGTGTTTTTGTGTGGCGACGACGATGCGCTGCCATGCGATATCCGAACGCTATTACTCGGTGCGCAGCATGCGGACCTTCTGGTCGACCAGGTCGTAGCGCGCGACCGCCACGGCGAGCCGGCCGGTGGCTATCCTGCGGGCCAGGTCCGGCTCCGCCGCCAGCAGGCCCCGGGTCCGGCGCGCGTGGGCGTCGATGGTGGCCGCGACCCGGGCCTCACCGTGCTGACCGTGATCGATGGAGGGCCGGATCTGCTCGGCCAGGTACTGGATGTGGGCGGGCAGCTCGGTACCGGTCTCGTCGGCGTGGACCGCGGCGCCGACGGCCCCGCACGACTGGTGGGCGAGGACCAGGACCAGGGGGACGTCGAGCTCCAGGACCCCGTACGCGATGCTGCCGAGCACCGCCTCGTCCAGCACCTCGCCCGCCGCGCGCACGGTCAGCAGATCACCGAGCCCTTGATCGAAGACGAGCTCCGGCGGCACCCGCGAGTCCACGCAGCCCAGCACGATCGCGAAGGGGTGCTGTTCCCGCGCCACCTGGAGGCGTACGGAACGCGACTCGTGCGGGTGCTGCTGGCGGTACGCCGCCCAGCGCCGGTTGCCGGCCGCGAGCCGCCGCAGCGCCTCCTCGGGACTCCGCGGACGGGCCCCGTCCAGCGCTTCGGCGGAGGCCTCGGCGGCGGAGGCCGGGAAGACGGAGCCGAGCCCGAGGACGGAGCCGACGGACCCGGCGGCCGCCGTACCGGCCAGGGCGGTGCGCAGGAGGACCCGACGGCTGGGCGAACTGGCGGAAGACGCCTGTGTGTTCGAGGACATTCGGGGACGCTAACCCCGCTCCGGCCCGCCGGGACCACCCCCGGACGGAAATGGCGGGTTCCTCCCGGAGCCCGGCTCGATCGGGACGGCGAAGGCGAAGGTCCGTCGCCTGCGCCGTCCGTTGGCGTGCCCGAGGGACGCCTCGGTGGAGCGGTCGACCTCGTGGCCGTCGGGTCGAGGACCGACATGCCGCGGCTCGGCGTCGCGGCTGTACCGGTCAGCAAGCCGGGCCTCAGGCCGCCGTCGTGATGACGACGGCCGCCGGGCCGACCGTGCCCGGCCCGTAACGGTGGTTGAGGGCGTCGATGACCGGTTCGGCGCGCACCCGTGCTTCACGGACGGGATCGAAGGTCAGCTGCGTCGGCGCCTGCGCGCCGTCGACGGCCTGGGCCGTCAGCGCGATCCGGCGGATCCGGGCACGCTGCAGCCCGAAGCCGTCCAGGACCTCGTACACCGCCCGGCGCACGTCATCGGTGTGAGCGGAAGCCATCGGCAGGGTCCGGGTCTTCGCCAGTTCGCTCCGGTCGGCCATGCGGACGGCCACGGTGACGGTACGCACGGCCTGTCCGCGTGAGCGCAGGAGGGCCGCGAGCTCCGTGGTGAGCCGGAGCGCGGTGGCACGTACCTGCGGGCCGTCGAGGACATCGCTGGGGAAGTCGGCCCGAAGGCTGACCGACACCGGCTCCCGCCCGGGGGCGACGGTACGGCGGTCGATTCCCCGCGCCTGCTCCAGCAGGGCCTGCCCGGGCCTGCCGAGGACCCGTGCCGCCGTGACGGCGGGCAGATCCGCCAACTGCCCGATGGTGTCGACCCCGAGCGTACGGAGCTGCGCCGCCGCGGTGCGCTGGATCCCGTAGAGGTCCTCGATGGGGAGCGGTCCGAGGAACGAGCCGATCTCGGACGGCATGACCAGCAGCAGCCCCCTTTCCCCGGCACGGGCGGATGCCATGGCCGCCACCGACCACGACGGGCCGACCCCCACCGACATGTCGAGCCCGTGCAGCGCGAGGACCTGGAGGCGGAGCCGGTTCGCCAGACCCACGGGGTCCACGGCGAACAGCCGAAGAGCGCCGGACATCTGCGCGATCGCGGCCGAAGGCGGCAGCGCTTGGGCAACCGGGGTGAACCGGCCGAGTACCTCCATCAGTTCGGGCAGCCCGCGGCCCCCGTCCCGGCGGTGGAGCCGGATGTGGAAGAACACCGGTTGCTTCGTGCCCGCCGCCCCCACCCCCTCTGACCGATCGCTCTGTCGCATGGTGGTCACCCCGCCGAGCCGGGGCTGGTGTAGCCGAGGGACTTGAGGTCGGCGGCGCGGGTGCCCGCGGGCTGGAGGTCCGCGTACGGGTGGAGGCGCGCTCCGCTGGTGCCGTTGGCGAGGGTGCGCGGCGGGGCGGCGCCCTGGGCGGGCGTGGGGGCCGGATCGGCGCGGCCCAGCAGGGCGAGGGCGGCTTCGGGGCCCCGGTCGCGGCGGGCGACCGCGATCTCCTCGAGGTTCCAGACCATCTGGCCGACCACGGTGCGGCGCGGCCCGCGGGCCTCGACGGTGCCGCGGACCAGGAGCAGACCGGAGTGGAAGACCGTGTGGGCGCAGGCGTCGTGGCTGTCCTCGAAGAACGCGATGTCGACGAGGCCCCGGCCGTCCTCCAGGGTCACGAAGATGATCCTCTTGCCCGAGGGGATCGGCGGTGTCTGCGTCGAGGCGCGGACTCCGGCGACCAGGACCCGCTCCCCGGGGCGCATCGCGCCCAGGTGGGCGGAGTCGACGGCGCCGATCTCGCGGAGCAGCCGGTGGTGGTGCTCCATCAGGTGCTGGGAGACGTCGATGGACAGGACCTCGATCTCCGCGTTGAGCGCTTCGCGGCTGGTCATCTCCGGCAGCCCCGACGGTGTGGCGGTGACGAGTGCGCCGCCGAGGGCGAGTTGGCCGTCGACCGCGCGCCCCCGGGTGTGGCGGTGGAGCTCGGAGACCTGGAGGAGGAGGTCGCGGCGGGTGAGGCGGCCGCGCAGAGCGTCGAGGGCGCCGATCCGGATCAGGCGCTCGGCGGTCGGGAGCGCCGGGCGGGCCCGCTCCCAGAAGTCCTGCAGCGAGGCGTAGGGCGGGCCGGCTGCGATGCGGGCCACTTCCTCGGCTCCGGCTCCCTTCACCGTCGACAGCGAGAGCCGGACCGCCCAGGCCCCGTCCGCCGTCCGCTCGACGCGGTGTTCGGGCGCGGAGCGGTTGATGTCCACGGGGAGTACGGACACGCCGTGGCGGCGGGCGTCGGAGACGATCACCCGGGCGGGCCACATGCCCGGGTCGTGCTCCAGCAGCCCGGCGTAGAGGGCCGCGGGGTGGTGGGCCTTGAGCCAGGCCGACTGGAGGGCGGGCACGGCGAAGGCGACGGCGTGCGCGCGGCAGAACCCGTACGCACCGAACGCCGCGACGATCCCCCACACCTCGTCGAGCACCGCGCCGGCGTAGCCGCGGGCGCCCGCCCGCTGCCGGAACCACGCCTCCACCCGGGGCAGCCGGTCCGGTCCCGCGAGGGCGCGGCGCGCGATCTCGCCCAGTGCCCGGTCGCAGCCGGTCATCACCGCGAAGATGTCGATGATCTGCTCGTGCCAGATGGTCACCCCGTAGGTGTCGGCGAGGACCGGTTCGAGGTCGGGGTGCGGGTAGCGGGGGGCGGCTCCGTGGCGGGCGGCGATGTAGAGGGCGGGCATGCCGCCCTTGACCGGGCCCGGACGGAACAGGCTGATGTCGGCGATGACGTCCTGGACCCCGCGCGGCTGGAGGCGGCCGACGAGGTCCTGCTGGCCGGGCGACTCCAGTTGGAACATGCCCACGGTGTCGCTGGCGCAGATGAGGGCGAAGGCGCCGGGGTCGGCGAGGGGGACGTGATCGGGGTTGTCGAGGTCGAGCTGGCGGCCGGTGGTGCGGCGGATCTCGGCGACGGCGTGCGCCATCGCCGACTGCATCCGTACGCCCAGGACATCCAGTTTGACCAGCCCGAGGTCTTCGACGTCCTCCTTGTCCGCCTGGACCATCGGGTAGCGCCCGCCCGGGGTGGGCTGCACCGGCAGCCGGTCCAGGAGGGCGGCGTCGGAGAGGATCACTCCGCACGGGTGCATGGCGTAGCCGCGCGGCAGGGCGTCCAGGCCCTCGGCCAGCTCCCACAGCGGACCGTACGAGGCCGCTTCGGCGGCGAGTTCCTTGAGCTCGGGGAGCTCGGCGAGGGCTCCGCGGATGTCGCAGGCCCGGATGTGCGGGAAGGACTTCGCGATCGTGTCGACGGTCTGCGGGGGCAGGCCGAGGGCGAGGCCCGTGTCGCGCAGGGCGTGGCGGGCCCGGTAGGTCTCCGGCATCGCGGCGACGGCCACGCGCTCGGAGCCGAACCGTTCGATGATCCGGTCGTAGACCTCCAGGCGGCGGGCCGACTCCACGTCGAGGTCGATGTCGGGGAGCGAGCGGCGGCGGACGCTGAGGAAGCGCTCGAAGAGCAGGTGGTGTTCGAGGGGGTTGGCCGTGGCGACGAAGAGGGCGTGGTTGACCATGCTCCCGGCTCCGGATCCGCGGGCGGCGACCCGGATGCCCATGGCCCGGATGTCGGTGACGACCTGGGCGACCGCCAGGAAGTACGACTCGAAGCCCAGCTTCCCGATCACGCCGAGCTCGTGCTCCAGCCGCCGGACCGCCTGCCGGTCGCGGTCCAGGCCGCGCGCGAACATCCCTTCCGCGCAGCGCCGGCGCAACAGGGCCGCGGCCTCGTCCGGCCCGGGGCCGGCGCCCACCGACTCCGGCTCGGGGAAACTGCGCCGCGCGGGGGCGGTGCCGATGCCGATGCCGAGGTCGGCCACCGGGTCGACGGTGCACAGTTCCGCCGTACGTACGGTCTCCGCGAGCAGCTCCGCCGTACGGGTCGGGTCCGAGGCGGCGCCCGAGCCGGCTCCCGGGCCGGTGGCCGCGGCGATCCGCTCGGCGGCGTACGCCATCGCGTCCGGCCCCTTCAGCCAGCGCTCGCCGCTGTCCAGCCGGCGGCGGTCGATGGGGCGCAGCAGCCGGGCGGAGTCCAGTACGTCGGCGATGCGGTGCTGGGCGGGGTCGGCGTAGCGGACGGCGTTGGTGAGCACCGCCGGGATGCCGAGCCGGTCGGCCAGCCCCAGGGTGCGGGCGGCCAGACGCAGCGAGCCCGGCCCGGTGCCGGGGACCCCGTACCAGAGCACCTCCAGCCGCAGCCCCGGGCCCACGATCTCCCGCCAGGGGGCGAGGAGCCGCTCGGCCAGATCGGGCCGGCCGGCGGCGAGGGCGCGCACGGGCTCGGACATCGGGCCGAGCATGACCACCATTCCTTGGTCCGCGTAGCGCTCCAGGACGGGCCAGGACACGACGGGTGGCGGGGCCAGGGCGGGGGCGGGGGATGCGGCTGTGGCTATGGCTGCGGCCGCAGCTGCGGCCGCGTGGGAGGCGTCGGCGGGGGCTTCGGCCGCGCGGGCGGCGCCCCCGTGGGCACCGGCCGCGTGGGCACCGGCCGCGTGGGCGGCGGAGACCAGGCGGCACAGCCGGGCCCATCCGGCCGCGTCCCGCGCGAGGAGGGTGACCCGCAAGGGCGGCTCGACCACGTAAGC
>NZ_JBHWMB010000109.1:0-2492 GCF_042730015.1 Streptomyces sp. NPDC059957
CCCTATCCACACGGGAAGAGAACAAAGGAACCACATCGCGAGGTCTTCAGCCAGGCACGCGGAAAAAAACCACCAAACTCCGGAAGGCCGCCCTACGGGCGTCGACGGGAGTTTGACGACAGGCCCCAGCACAGGGCGGCGTACGCGTCGTGGACGGCGGCGGGGAAGCGGGCCTCGGGCGCCCGCCGGTAGTCCACGGAGACCAGAACGGCGCCGGAGGCCCGGCAGAGCGCCCGGGCGGTGGCGTCGTACGTGTCGAGGTCGCCCAGGACCCAGCCGCCGCCGTGGCAGAACACCACGGTCGGCCGGGGCCCCGGTACCTCCCGGTCCTCCACGGCGCCCACCACGGCCCGCCGGGCCGTTCCGGGCACGGCGGCGAGGATCCGGCGGGCTTCGCCGGCGTCGGTGACGCGCCCCCCGAGGTCGGGGAAGAGGGAGGCCGGCGCGTCGGCGTAGGGACGGGCGGCGGGATCGAGCCGGTCGACCGGGGCGGGGCCGTCGGACCCCTCGGACCTGTCGGACCTGTCGGACCTGTCGGACCCAGTGGTCACATCCGTCATGGCGGCGGCCCCTACGCCCGCTGGTTCGCGAAGTGCGGGATGACCTTCTCGCCCCACTGCCGCAGGGTCTCCAGACAGGCCTCCTGCGGCACGGTCCCCATCTGGATCAGGCACATGATCTCGTCGGCTCCCGCCCCCCGCAGCCGTTCCACGTACGCGATCGCCTCGTCCGCGCTCCCGTAGGCGTGGTCCGCGTTGAAGGTGGCCGTGGCGGTGGGCCGCACCGGGATGTCCTGCTCGTGCAGCCGCGCCACCACCTGCTCGGCCGCCCTGCGCATCTCCGCCCCCTCGTCGGCGCCCGCGACCACCGCTTCGTCCGGCACCCCCGCCCCGCCGTACCAGTGACCGATGGACTGCGCGAAGAACCGCTGCCCCCGGATCCCGATCCGGCGCGCCTCCTCTGGATCGTCGAGCACGATCGTCGGGCAGAGCACCGAGAAGTGGTCGTTGACGGCCGTGGAGACGAAGCGGCCGCCGTCCCGGCCGGCGATCGCGGCGTCGTAGACGGAGCGCATGCCCGCGATGGACTCCGGCCCGGCGAATCCCATCACCAGCGCCCCGACGCCCAGTTCCGCGGCCTGCACCAGGGTCTCGGCCCGGCTGCACGCGAGGAACAAAGGCGGATGGGGCCGCTGGCTCGGCCGCGGCAGGATCGGGTGCGGATCGATGTCGATGAGCTCCCCGTGGTACTCCAGCTCCTCCTCCTGCCAGGCCTTCCCGATGATCCGCAGCGCCTCCTCGACCTCCGCCGTGGTGCGGTCCCTGTCCACCCCGCACAGCGAGGTCTCCTGCACGGTCCCGCCCCGTCCGGCCCCCAGGTCGACCCGCCCGCCGGACAGCAGGTCGAGCATCGCGGCCCGCTCTGCGACCCGGACGGGGTGGTTGAAGGCGAAGGGCATGCACACGACTCCGTGCCCGATGCGTATGGTGTTGGTCCGGGCCGCCACCCAGGTCAGGAAGATCTCGGGGGCACTCATGTGGGCGTACCACTTCAAGGAGTGGTGCTCCACGGCCCAGATCCGGTCGAACCCCATCTGCTCGGCGAGCACGGCCTGCTCGACGCAGTCCCGGATGACCTGGTGCTCCCGTTCCACGGTCGGGTCGGCGAGCTGAGCTTCGAAGATCACGGAGAATTTCACGGTGCCTCCAGGGTTGCGTCCCGTACCCGGTCTCACTTCTATTCGAAATATGACTAGTAGTCAGACGTCGAAGAAGCAAGAGCTTCCACCGACCGCGTGGGCGGTTCTCGGCCTGCTCTCCTTCCCCGGGGAGCGGACCGGCTACGAGTTGAAGAAGTGGGCGGACTCCTCGCTGCGCTTCTTCTACTGGTCACCGGCCATCAGCCAGATCTACGCCGAACTGCGCCGCCTGGAGGAACTGGGCTACGCGGCCTCCGTGCGCTCGGGACCCGAGGAGGCGCGGGCCAAGCGCCGCTACGGCATCACCCCGGCCGGGCGCGAGGCGCTGGCCGGCTGGGCCTCCGACGTCACCGAGGTGGGGCCCCCGGTCCTCAAGCACGGGCTGCTGCTGCGCGTCTGGCTCGGGCACCTGGCCGAGCCGGAGCGGCTGCGGGGCATGGTGACGGAGCATCTGGAGCGCACCACGGAGGAGTTGGACGCCGTACGGGAGGCCATGGCGCACGCGGCGACCGAGCCGGACTGGGCCTTCCCCGTACTCGCCCTGCGCTGGAGCGAGCGCCAGCACCTGGCCGAACTGGAGCTGACACGGGCGCTGCTCGCGGACCTGGAGGGACTGGCCGTGCAGGAACGTCAAGCCGGCGGGGACGCGCCCACCCCCGGGTGACCGCGCGGGCCGCGCCGGGGGGCTTTCCCCCCCCGGTGCGGCCCCCCGGGGGCCGATCTGACGGCATTGTCGGGGACCCACAAAGGCAGTTTCCTCTCCCGCGGGGCGTACTCGGATGCAGCCTCCCAC
>NZ_JBHWMB010000109.1:2502-11450 GCF_042730015.1 Streptomyces sp. NPDC059957
ACACCCCCCTCCCTTTCGGTGCCGCTGTTTTTCTTTCTCTCTCTCCCCCCCCCCCCCCTCCCCCCGCCGGGGACCGGCCGGACGGCATTGCCGGGGCCCCGCAAAGGCGGTTTCATCGCATGCGGGGCGCACTAGCATGCGTCCTCACATCGCGCGCGGCCGGTCGGGACACCGCGACCGCGCGGGGAGCCGCCGTCGACGGAAGGATGAGAACCTTGACTTTCCTCACCATCGGGCACCGCGGGGTCATGGGTGTCGAACCGGAGAACACTTTGCGGTCGTTCGTCCGCGCGGAACGTTCCGGCATGGACGTCGTCGCGCTGGACGTGCGGCTCAGCAAGGACGGCGCCCTCGTCGTCGTGCACGACGCCGAGGTGGACCGGACCACCGACGGTTCGGGCGCCGTTGCCGACCTGACCCTCGCCGAACTGCGCGAACTGGACGCCGGAGACGGCGAGCACGTGCCGGTCCTGGACGAGGTCCTCGGCGCGGTCCGCGCCCCGCTGCGCATCCAGGTCCACGACCTCGCCGCCGTCGGGACCTTCGCGGAACTGCTGCTGAGCCGCGATCTGACCGGCCGGGTCGAAGTGGCCTCCTTCCGCGACGAGGTGCTCGTGGAGGCGGCCCGCCTGGTGCCGGGTGTACGGACCGTGCTCTACGCGAACCAGACCCCGGCCGACGCCGGGGAGGTCGTCGCCCGGGCCGCCCTGGCGGGCGCGGAGACGGTGGCCCTCAACATCGGCCACCTCACCCTGCACACCGTGGAGTCGGCGCACGAGGCCGGACTGCGCGTGACCGGGTGGACGGTCAACACGCTGGAGCGGCTGCGGCTGGCCCGGGCCCTCGAACTCGACGGCGTGCTCACCGACTTCCCGGAGATCCGCTCCACGGGCCGCTTCACCGCCTGAGGACCGCGCACGGCGGGCCGGCGGACGGCCCCACGGGCGGCCCGTGGGGCACCGCCCGCACGCCGCCCGCACTCAGCCCCCGCGACTACAGCGGCTTGACCAGCAGTTCGAAGGCCAGGTCGTCGCGGAGCGGGACGCCGAACCGCTCGTCCCCGTAGGGGAAGGGGCTCATCTCACCGGTGCGCTCGTAGCCACGGCGCACGTAGAAGGCGATGAGCTCCTCCCGTACGTTGATCACGGTCATCCGCATCTCCTTGGCCGCCCACTGCTCGCGGGCGCGGCGCTCGGCCTCCGCCATGACCGCCTTGCCCAGTCCGCCGCCCTGCTGTCCGGGACGGACCGCGAACATGCCGAAGTAGACGTGGTCGCCCCGGTGTTCGAGGTGGCAGCAGGAGACGATCTCGCCGGCGCGCTCCACGACGAGGAGCATGCCCTCCGGGTGCCCGACGATCCGGGCCACGTCCTCGGCGTCGGTCCGCTGCCCGTCCAGGAAGTCCGCCTCGGTGGTCCAGCCCCCGCGGCTCGAATCCCCCCGGTACGCCGATTCCACGAGCTCCACGAGCTCCGGGATGTCCGCCTCCACGGCACTGCGGTAGGTCAAGGCCTGGGGGGCGGCGCTCGGCATCGAGGGCTCCGTTCTGCGCGAGGTCGTTCGACGTGCTTCTTCGGTGGTCCCAGAGAGCCTAACCTCGCCCGGCGTGATGGCCGTGTGAAGGGGGCATCTCTTCCGGTGAAGCCGACGAACCGGGAGGTTCCGCCGTGCACGGTCCCGCCACGTCCCTCTCCACCTCCGTCTCCGCCTGGCTGCTCGTCCTGCTCTGCGCGGTGAGCGGTGCGTACTGTCTGCGGCGCGCGGGCAGAGCCGGCGGCGGACCGGCGGCCGGGGAGGCGGCGATGGGGTTCGGCATGGCCCTGATGGCGGTGCCGCTCCGGCTGGGCGGCGACTGGCAGGCGCCCGTGCTGGGCGTGGTCTTCTGCGGGGCGGCACTCCACGCGCTGTGGCTGCTGCGCGGCGGACCGCACCACGCGCACCATCTGGTGGGCTCACTGACCATGGTCTACATGGCGCTGGCCGCGGGCACCGGCGCGGGCCCCTCCGGCCACGCCCACGGGCAGGGCGCCGGGCTGCCCCTGCTCACCGGCCTGCTGCTCGTCTACTACGCCGGGTACGTGGTGCTGGGCGGCGCCCGGCTGGTCACGGTCGGGGGCGCGCGGCGCCCGGGCGGCCCCGGGGCGGCCCCCGCCGGCCCGGCGGAAGTGATCCGTGCCTGCCGACTGGCCATGGGAATGGGGATGTTGGCGATGCTGCTCACGATGTGAGGCCGCGGACGGCTCGGCAAACGTGTCCTCCGTCACCCTTGGCCCGGACCATACCCGCAGGTAGTCGCGCACTCCTAGGCTGGGGCCATGATGGTCCCCGCCGTTCTCCTGCTGCTCGGCGCCCTGACCGCGGTGCTCGCGCCCCGCCTGCTGGCCCGGGCCCGATGGCCCGAACGCGAACCCGTGGTGGCCCTGTGGACGTGGCAGTGCGTGGTGGGCGCCGTACTCCTGTGCCTCGCGCTGTCGATGCTGCTGAGCGCGGCCGCCGCCTGGCAGGCCGTACGGGGCGGGCTGTTCGCCCCGGCTCCGCACGGCGTGGTCGACGCCTACGCGCTGGACGCCACGGGCGGGCTCTGGGCCGCGGGCACCGCCCTCGCACTGGCGGGCGGCGGGCTGTGGACCGGCGCGATGCTGGCCCGGGAGATCCTGCGGGCCCGCACCCGGCGCCGCACGCGGGGCGCCGAACTGCTGCTGCGTGCACCCCTGTTGCCCGGGGAGGAAGCTTCCGGGGCACGGCTCGTGGTCCTGGAGGGGCAGCGGCCCGACAGCTGGTGGCTCCCGGGTCCGGCCCCGCGGCTGGTGGTCACGACGGCGGCATTGGGCCGGCTCAAGGGGAGTCAGCTGGACGCCGTACTGGCCCACGAGCAGGGGCACGCGACGGCCCGGCACGACTGGCTGCTGCACTGCTCGCGGGCCCTGTCCGGGGGGTTCCCGCAGGTCCCGGTCTTCGCCGCGTTCGAGGCGCAGATGCACCGGCTGGTGGAGCTGGCCGCCGACGACGTGGCCTCGCGACGGTACGGGCGCCTGACCACCGCCCTGGCCCTGATCGGCCTGAACGAGGACCGCGGGGTCTTCGGCCCGTCGCCCGCGCCGGACGCGCACGTCCCCGAGCGGGTCCGGCGGCTGCTCTCGGCCGCGCCCCGCCTGTCGGCCGTACGCCGGCTGCGGCTGACGGCCCTGGCGGCACTGGCTCCGGCGGTTCCGCTGCTGGTGGCGTTCGGACCGGGGCTGGGCGCGCTCGCCTGAGGGCCTCCCGCCGGATCGCGGGGCTCCGCCCTTGCGGAGCATCGGCGTCGCCGGGTGCGAGGATCGGCGGATGCGGAGCGAGTACGTACGGTTGCGGACCCCACTGGTGTGCGCCCTGCTCGTCGCGGCGGCTTTGCTGACGGTCCTGGTGGCCGTCCGCTGGGGTCCGCTCCTGTCCTTCGACGGCCGGGTCGCACAGGGGCTGCACTCCTACGCGGTCGCCCGGCCCGGGGTCACCCGGCTGGTGCGGGTGCTCAGCGACTGGGTCTGGGACCCGTGGACCATGCGGGTCCTGGCGGGCGCGGCCTGCCTGTGGCTGTGGTGGCGGGGCGAGGTCCGGTGCGCGGTGCGGATCGCGTTGGCCACCCTCGCCGCCTCGGCGGTCAGTCAGGGGCTGAAGGTCCTGGTGGGGCGGGAGAGGCCTGTTTGGCCGGATCCGGTCGTCACCGCGGACTACGCCGCCTATCCGTCGGGGCACGCCCTGACGGCGATGGCGGTCTGCGGTCTGCTGGTGTGGCTGGTCGCACGCCGGTCCACGGGACCGGCAACGGCCCCGGCCGCGCACCCCTTCACGCGGCCCGTCCCGGCCCTGGTGCTGTCCCTGGCCGCGGTCTCGGTCCTCGGGGTCGGCTTCACCCGGATCTACCTCGGCGTCCACTGGTTCTCGGACGTCCTGGCGGGCTGGCTGCTGGGCGCGGTACTCGTGGCGTTCACGGTCGCGGTCTCGGCCTCTGACGGTGTCTGCTCGGGGCGATCCCCCGTGTCGCCCCGAGCAGACGGTCCGGTGCGCTGAGTATACTGGCTGCGAGCCAGTCAACGCAGGAGCAAGCATGTCCCCGCGCAGCGCATCGGTCAATGAAGAATTGCGTCGGCGTTCCCGGGAGCGGCTGCTGCAGGCCACGGTCGAACTCGTCGCGGAGCGCGGCTACGAGGCCACCACCCTCGGCGACATCGCCGACCGGGCCGGAGCCGCCCGCGGTCTGGTGTCCTACTACTTCCCGGGCAAGCGTCAGCTCCTGCAGTCCGCCGTGCACCGGCTGATGCACCTCACCCTGGAAGCGGCGCTGGAGCGCGAGCCCCGTACGCGGGACGGCCGGGAGCGCCTGGCCCGGGCCATCGACGCGATCCTCGGCCTGGCCCGGGACCAACCCCGGCTGATGCGGACGCACATGGCGGGGATCCTGCAGGCGGAGGGGTTCGTCCAGTGCGCCGAGCAGCAGCGGCTCGCGGAGCTGCTGCGGGACACCGTCGTACGGTACGGGTCGGCGGACGCGGACACCGACTACCCGCTGCTGCGGGCGCTGTTGATGGGCGCGGTGGTGGCGGTGCTGCTGCCGGGCGCGCCGATGCCGGCGACCCGGCTGCGGGCCGAGTTGTTCCAGCGGTACGGGCTGGACTGGGAGTCGGGTGTTCCGCCGGACGGTGGACCGCCCGGCGGAACGTTTCCCTCGCCCCGTTAGTGGTACACGGGCTGGGTCTGCACGTTGAGCCGGTCCAGCCACACCCACTTGGCGCTGTCGGTGCGCCAGTCGTCGAGCCGCAGCACGTCGAGGCCCTTGGCTATGTCGTTCGAGTAGATGTGCCCGTTGTAGTAGTACGCGGACCAGGAGCCGCCGAGGCCGAGCTTGTCGGTGGTCAGCGGGCCCCGCTCGAAGTAGGCGATCTCCTTCGGGCTGGTGGAATCGGTGAACTCCCAGACGGAGATGCCGCCCTGGTACCAGGCCTGGACCATGATGTCGCGGCCGCCGCCGACCGGGATCAGCGAGCCGTTGTGGGCCACGCAGTTCTCGGTGTCCGCCTGCATGCGCGGGATCTTGAAGTAGCTCTTGAAGACGAGCTTGCGCTGGTCACCGCGGCCGGTGATCTCGTAGATGCCGTCGGCTCCCCGGGTGGGACCGGTGGCCTCGTTGCAGGTGGCGCCGCCACCGCCGCCCAGCTCGTCGGTGAACACCACCTTGTTGGCACGCTCGTTGAAGGTGGCCGAGTGCCAGAACGCGAAGTTCACGTTGTCCTGGACCCGGTCGATGACGCGCGGTTCCTCGGGCTTGCTGATGTCGAAGAGGATGCCGTCGCCCATGCAGGCGCCCGCGGCGAGGTTCTTGGAGGGCAGCACGGTGATGTCGTGGCAGCCCGTGGTCTTGGAGACGCCCGGGTTGGTGGGCCCGCCCGGGTTGCCGCCGTCCGGGAAGAGAATCGGGAAGCCCACCATCGCGGCCTGCGTCGGATTCTTCTTGGGAACCTTCACCACCGAGATGCCGTCGTGCGGCGGCTTGCAGTCGGGGAACGCGTCGTTCGGGTTGTAGGAGGAGACGTAGAGGTAGGCGTCCCGGCCGCCCGGCACCAGCGTGTGGGTGTGGGAGCCGCACGGGGTCTCGACGGACTTGATGTACTTGGGGTTCTTCTTGTCCTTGATGTCGAAGATCTTGATGCCCTCCCACGAGGACTTCTCCGTGGCGGGCTGCGAGACGCTGTTGCAGGAGTCGTCGCTGCGCGAGGAGTCGGTGGACAGGAAGAGCAGGTCACCGTCGACCGAGATGTCGTTCTGCCCGCCGGGGCACAGTACTTCGGTGACCTTCTTCGGCGCCCTGGGGTTGCCGATGTCGTAGATCACGAAGCCGTTGTAGTTGCCCGCGTAGGCGTACTTGCCCTGGAACGCCATGTCGGAGTTGATCTGAGTCGGGTCGGTGCTCGGGATGTTGGCCAGGGGTTTGATGTTCCGGCTGTGGACGATCTCGTCCTGGCCGGGTATCTCACCGGGCGACAGCTCCCGGCCCGCGCCGGCCGCGGTGGCGGCGCTCTGCGGCGCACCCGCACCCGGGAGCAGGTCCCCCGGGTCGGGAGTGGCGGCCGCGGGTCCGGCCGCCAGTAACGTGGTGAGGAGTCCGGCCGCGGCTGCGGCCACTCCCAGGGATCTGCGCCGTCTGCTGGTGTGCATCAAGGTCACCGTGCCCTCCCATGAGTCCGATCGGTTCCGCCCGTGGTGGGAACGGAACGCGGACCCCGGCAGTATGGTCCTTTGCATGGACATGGCGAAAGTCTCACTCGGGCGAATCGTCGGATCGGCCCTGGCCGTCGGGCTCCTGCTCCCCCTCACCGGCTGCACGGACGGCGGCGGGACGGACGGCGCGGCGGCCGACGGCAGGCCGATGGTGATCGCCCCGGGCAAACCCGGCGAGCAGGCGCGCACCATCTCCCCCGAACAGGCGGCGAAGGAGCTGCCCGACGACACCCCCAACGCGGCGGACCGAGCGTACGTGCGGAACATGATCGAACACCACGGTCAGGCACTGACCATGAGCGCGCTCGCCCCGGACCGGGCCTCCGCCGACGGGGTCAAGCGGCTCGCGGAGCGGATCGCGGCCGCTCAGAAGCCCGAGATCGGCGCGATGGAGGGATGGGGGGCCCGGTACCCGGCGCCCACCGCCGACCAGGGGGGCCACGACCACGCGGCGATGCCCGGCATGGCCACCGAGCAGCAGCTGGCGGAGCTGGCCGCGGCCAGGGGCGCGGACTTCGACCGGCTCTTCCTCGCTCTGATGACCGCCCACCACGAGGGTGCCCTGAAGATGGCGGGCGAGGTCCTGGCCGCGGGCAACAACGCCGCCGTGGAGGAGATGGCCAACGAGGTGGCGGCCACCCAGAGCGCCGAGGTCCACCGGATGCGTGCGATGGGCTGACGGCCCGGACGCCCGGTGTCATGCTGGGAACACCTGCGTGAGGAGCTCCGCCGTGCTTCGTATCGCCGTCGTCGGATCGGGCCCCAGCGGGGTCTACGCCGCACAGACACTCGTACAGCAGCGTGAGGTGCCGGGGATCCGCGTCGACGTGCTCGACCGGCTGCCCGCTCCGTACGGGCTCGTGCGCTACGGGGTGGCCCCCGACCACGAGAAGATCAAGTCCCTGCAGGGCAGCCTGCGCACCGTGCTGGAGGACGAGCGGATCCGCTTCCTCGGGAACGTCGAGGTCGGCGGGGACGCCCTGCCCACCGCCCGGCTCCTGGAGCTGTACCACGCGGTGGTGTACTGCATCGGCGCGGCCCGGGACCGGATGCTCGGCATCCCCGGCGAGGACCTCGCCGGGGTGCACTCCGCCACGGCCTTCGTGGCCTGGTACAGCGGCCATCCGGACGCCGCGGCCGAGGCCTTCGGGCTGCCCGGGGTGGATTCGGCGATCGTGGTCGGCGCCGGGAACGTGGCGGTCGACGTGACGCGGATCCTGGCCCGGGGGGTACCGGAGCTGGCCCCCACCGACATGCCGCAGCCGGCTCTGGGCGCGCTCGGCGACAGTGCGGTGCGCGCGGTCCACATGGTGGCCCGGCGCGGGCCCTCGCAGGGCAAGTTCACCACCAAGGAACTGCGCGAACTGGGCACGCTGCCGGGCGTGGACGCACTGGCCGACCCCGCGGAGCTGGCCCTCGACCCGGCGTACGCGGACCCGGGCGCGGCCCTGCCCGCGGTGAACCGGCGCAACGTGGAGGTGCTGCGCGGCTGGGCGGCCGCCCCGGCGGGCGGCGGGGACCGGCGGATCGCACTGCGGTTCTTCCTGCGCCCGGTGGAGGTGCTCGGCGGCCCGGACGGCCGGGTCACCGGGATGCGGTTCGAGCGGACGGCCCCCGACGGCCTGGGCGGGGTCACCGGCACGGGGGTCCACGAGGACGTCCCGGCGCAGCTGGTCCTGCGCTCGGTGGGGTACCAGGGCGTCCCACTGGAGGGGCTGCCCTTCGACGAGCGGCGCGGTACGGTCCCGCACGCGGCGGGCCGGGTACTGAGGGAGGGCCGGGCCTCGGTCGGCGAGTACGTGGCGGGCTGGATCAAGCGCGGCCCGACCGGGGTCATCGGCACCAACCGGCCCTGCGCGAAGGAGACGGCCTCCTCCCTGCTCCAGGACGCGGGGGCGCTGGCCCGGCGCGACCGCGAGCGGGACCCGCTGGAGGCCCTGCTCCAGGCCGGGCTGCGACCGGTCCGGTGGCCGGGGTGGCTCGCCATCGAGACGGCCGAGGCGGAGCTCGGGCGGTCCCTGGGCCGGCGCTCCGTCAAGATCCCCGACTGGGCGGGCCTGCTGGCCGCGGCGGGCGGCACGGACTGATCCCTGCCTCAGTCCCGGTAGTCAGCCCCGGTAGTCGACCCTGGCCGTGAGCCCTGGCCGTCAGCCCCGGTCGCGCGTCTCCTCGGCGGCGGCGGCGGCGAGGACGCCGTCGATCAGCCCGGGGAACAGCTCCGCCAGCTCGGCGCGGCGCAGTCCGTTCAGCTTGGCCGTGCCGCGGTAGGACTGGCGCACGACACCGCTCTCGCGCAGGACCCGGAAGTGGTGCGTGGTCGTGGACTTGGTGACCGGGAGCTCGAAGTGCGAGCAGACCAACTCGGCGTCCGTGGCCGCGAGGTCGCGGACGATGGAGAGCCGGACGGGGTCGGAGAGGGCGTGCAGGACCCCTTCGAGCCGGATCTCGGCGGCCTCGGGGTGGGCGAGGACACGGGCCGCGTCACGTTCCGTCATGTCCGTACTCCACTCGCTGGGCGTTGCCGCGGTTCCACGATTCCGGGTGTCCCTACCATCGTACGAGAACCATCGTAGGAGCGGAGCCGAACGGCCGGGTGGGGGGGGGGGGGGGGGGGACCCCGCCGCACCGGGCCCCCCCCAACACAAAGGCCGCTCGGGTGTACCGAGCTCCATTACGAACTCTCCGAATGTGGTGCG
>NZ_JBHWMB010000109.1:11460-20994 GCF_042730015.1 Streptomyces sp. NPDC059957
GAACCATGGGGGGAGCGGAGCCGAACGGCGGGGTGTGGCGTGGAACCCGGCCCCCCGCCCCGCACCGGTTCACCACGAACGCAGGTACTGCTCGGGCGTACGGATCTCCGCGCCGAGCTCGGCGGCGGCGCGGCGGGCCCAGAACGGGTCGCGGAGCAGTTCGCGGCCCAGCAGCACGGCGTCGGCCTCGCCGTTGGCCAGGATCTTCTCGGCCTGCTCGGGTTCGGTGATCAGGCCCACGGCGGCGACCGGCAGGGTGGTCTCCGCCTTGACCCGGGCCGCGAAGGGCACCTGGTAGCCGGGGCCGACGGGGATCGTCACGCCGGGCGCGAGGCCGCCGGTGGAGACGTCGAGGAGGTCCACGCCGTGCTCCACGAGCAGTCCGGCCAGCCGGACCGTCTCGTCCGCGGTCCATCCGCCCTCCTCCAGCCAGTCGGTGGCGGAGATCCGGAAGAACAGCGGCAGCTCCTCGGGCCACACCGCCCGTACGGCGTCGACGACTTCGAGGGCGAGGCGGGTGCGGTTCTCGAAGGAGCCGCCGTACTCGTCGGTGCGCTTGTTGCTGTGCGGGGAGAGGAACTCGCCGATCAGGTAGCCGTGGGCGCCGTGGACCTCGACGACCTGGTAGCCGGCGGCGAGCGCGCGCCGGGCGGCGGCCGCGAACTGCTCCACGACGTCACCGATCTCCCGGACCGTCAGCTCGTGCGGGACCTGGTGGTCCGCGGAGAACGGCACGGGGCTCGGGGCGCTGGGGCGCCAGCCGTGCGCCTCGGGCCCGACGGGCCGGCCGCCCTTCCAGGGGCGGTCGGTGGAGGCCTTGCGGCCGGCATGGGCGAGCTGGATGCCGGGGACCGCGCCCTGGGCCTTCACGAAGGAGGTGATCCGGCGCAGCGCCTCGACCTGCGTGTCGTTCCAGATGCCGAGGTCGTACGGGGAGATCCGCCCCTCGGGGGAGACGGCCGTGGCCTCCTGGACGATGAGGCCGGCGCCGCCGGTGGCGCGGGCCGCGTAGTGCGCGAAGTGCCAGTCGTGGGCGACCCCGGCCTCCGGACCGGAGGGCTCGGCGCTGTACTGGCACATCGCGGCCATCCACACCCGGTTCGGGACGGTGACCGAGCGGATGGTCCACGGCTGGAACAGGGCGGTGAAGGAAACGGGGGCAGCACTCATGAGGGGTCTCCAGGGGCGACCGGAAGCGTGCCGGGGGAACCGGCCGCTAAGTACGAGAGTCACCGTACTACGAAAACCCTCGTAGTACGAAGCCTCTCGTACGACGGGGTGGGCTCGCGCGCCGCGACCTGCCCCTGTCAGTGGTCGGGTGCAGACTGGCGGAAAAGCTGCCGTGCAGGACAAAGACGTCCGGAGGTGTCGGCCATGACCGACGTGGTACTGCTCGCGGGGACCCGCAAGGGACTGTTCATCGGCCGCCGGGGATCCGGCGGCGCCTGGGAGTTCGGCGAGCCGCAGTTCAACGCCCAGGCGGTCTCGGCCGTCGCCATCGACCGGCGCGGCGGCGCGCCCAGACTGCTGGTCGCCGGGGACAGCACCCACTGGGGACCGTCCGTCTTCAGCTCCGACGACCTGGGCGCGACCTGGCGGGAGCCCGCCGCGGCCGCCGTGAAGTTCCCCGAGGACACCGGAGCCTCCCTGGAACGGGTCTGGCAGCTCCATCCGGCCGGCCCCGAGGCCCCCGGCGTGGTCTACGCGGGCACCGAACCGGCCGCGCTGTTCCGCTCGGCCGACCGCGGCGAGTCCTTCGAGCTGGTCCGCCCCCTGTGGGAGCACCCGACCCGGGACAAGTGGGTCCCGGGCGGCGGCGGCGAGGGTCTGCACACGGTGATCACCAACCCGGGCGACCCCGACCTGGTCACGGTGGCGGTCTCCACGGCCGGGGTGTTCCGGACCACGGACGGCGGGGCCAGCTGGGCCCCCTCCAACCACGGGGTCTCGGCGGTGTTCCTGCCCGATCCGGACCCCGAGTTCGGCCAGTGCGTCCACAAGATCGCCCAGGACGCCGGGGACACCGGCCGGCTCTACCTGCAGAACCACTGGGGCGTCTACCGCAGCGACGACGCCGGGACCCGGTGGACGGACATCGGAGGCGGCCTGCCCTCCGACTTCGGCTTCGCGGTGGCCGCCCACCCGCACCGGCCCGGCACCGCCTACGTCTTCCCGCTCAACGCCGACTCCGACCGCGTCCCTGCGGAACACCGCTGCCGGGTCTTCCGCACCACGGACGCGGGTGCCAGCTGGGAGCCCCTGACGAAGGGCCTGCCGGCCGGGGACCACTACGGCACGGTGCTCCGGGACGCGCTCTGCACGGACGACGCGGACCCGGCCGGGATCTACTTCGGCAACCGCAACGGCGAGCTGTACGCCAGCCAGGACGACGGGGACAGCTGGCAGTTGCTGGCCGAGCACCTCCCCGACGTCCTGTGCGTACGGGCCGCCGTACTGGACGGCTAGCAACGGCGGCCCGCACCCGCGCCCACCCCCGCCCGGGCCTCAGCCGGTGAGCGTCCGGGCCTCGCGCAGGGCCTGCGCCAGCTGGCGTACGGCCGAATCCTCGGTGCTCCCCGCCAGCCGTTCCGCGTGCCCGGCCAGGGTGCCCAGCGGGACGGCGCCCGGCACCCGCTCCCAGCCGCCGTCGCGCTCGCGCAGGGCGGAGGCGAAGTAGGCCGCCACCGCGGTGACCTGGAAGCGGTCGGACGCCCCGGTCCACACGTCGCCGGACAGCTCCGCCGCCTCGATCTTGCCGGACTCCTCGTGCGGCGCCCGGGTGCGCGGGTCCAGCCAGCGCACCGTCGCCGTCGCCAGGTGTCCGGTGGCGCCGGGGCGCAGCCGTACCGCGTACAGGGCGGTCACGGTGTGGCCGGAGCCGACCTCGCCCCCGTCCACGGTGTCGTTCCTGAAGTCGCCGTCGGCGACGCGGCGGTCGTCGTAGCCGATCAGCCGGAACCGTTCGACGGTCTGCGGGTCGAAGGCGACCTGCGCCTTGGCGTCGCGGGCCCGCAGCTGCACCTGCGCCGGGAGGTCCTCGCAGAACACCTTGCGGGCGCCCTCCGCGTCGGAGACGTAGGTGGTGTGCCCGTCGCCCCGGTCGGCGAGCTGCTCCATGAAGGCGTCGTTGTACTGGCTGCCCACGCCGACGCCGAACAGGGTGATGCCGTGCTTGCTCCGGGCTTCGCCGATCCGGTTCAGGATCGTTTCGGCGGAGGTGGCACCGGTGTTGGCCAGGGCGTCGGAGAGCAGGACGACCCGGTTGGTGGCGCCGGGCCGCAGCGAGGCGACCGCGACCTCGTACCCGCGGACCACCCCGGCCTCCACGTTGGTCGAGTCGGCGGTGCGCAGTGCGGAGACCACCTCGTGGATCTGGTCGCGGTGCCCCTCGACCCGGGTCATCGGCAGCCGGGTCTGGGCCTTGCCGCTGAAGGTGACGACGGCGACCGAGTCGTCTTCGCGGAGCTGGTCGGTCATCAGCTTCATGGAGCTGCGGACGAGGTCGAGACGGCCGGGCTCGGCCATGGAACCGGAGACGTCGACGACGAAGGTGAGCGCCGCGGGCGGCCGGGCCTCGGCACCGTCGGCTCCGCCGTTGCCGACGCGGGTGGCGAGGCCGACGCGGACCAGGGACCAGTTCGGCTCGGTGGTGCGGGCCCCGTCGACGGTGACGGAGAAGCCGTCGCCGTCGGGCTCCTGGTAGTCCTGGCGGAAGCTGTTGACGAACTCCTCGGGGCGCACGGTGGCGGGGTCGGGGAGCTTGCCGTCCGCGAGGGTGCGGCGGGCGTACCCGTAGCTGGCGGTGTCCACGTCGAGCGCGAAGGTGGAGAGGTAGTCGGCCGGCGGTGCGGTGGGACGCCGTCCGTCGCTCTCGCCTTCCGTGGTTTCTCCGCCGGGCCGGGTGGCGGACGGCCGTGGCCCGGAGTCGCCGCCCTTCCACTCCCCGTCGGCGCTGCGGCTCGCACCGCCGCTTCCGCAGCCGGTCAGCAGGAGGCCGCCGGCGAGGAGCGCGGCGGTCAGTCTGCCGTAGGTTCTCCGCCGGGCCGGGCGGATGCTGCGGGACGTGCCGGGGGTACTGGGCGTGCCGGGGGTACTGGGCGTGCGGGGCGCGGCGGGCATGCGGTCCTCGTGGGGCTCCATATGGTCTCCCTCGAACGTCGTCGGTGTTGAAGGGGACGCCCTGAATCGGGAGTTGGAGCAATCGAACCTGTTGCGAACAGGTATCGAAGCGACAACGGGCCGCCGGTGAGGTGCCGGAGGCACGCGACTGGGGCCGCACGGCCGGCCGCGCGGCCCCATGGGCGATATATACCGTTTATTGACAGTTTGGTATGAATTGGAGTACCGTCAGCGTGCCATGAAAGAGAAGCGCGCGTACGAGAGTCCGCTGCGTGCCGGGCAGCTTGAGCAGACCCGACAGCTGATCCTCGCCGCGCTCACCGAGGCCATCGCCGACGAGAGCGTCCAGGAGCTGACCATCCCGCTCGTGGCGGAGCGCGCAGGCGTTGCCGTCCGCACCGTCTACCGGCACTTCCCCAGCAGGGAGGCGCTCTTCGCGGCCTGGAGCGGGTGGGCCCAGGAGAATCTGCACGTGCTCATGCAGTCCTACCCGGACACCTTGGACGGGCTGCGCCGCGTGGCGCCCGAGCTCTACCGCTCGTACGACGAGCACGCGCCGCTGATCCTCGCCATGCTGAACTCCAAGGCGGCCCGGCCGCTGCGGGAACAGGGCCGCAGGCACCGGTTCCACTCGGTGGAGGCGGCGCTGGCCGAGCTCACGGCGGAGGCCGACCCGGTAGCCCGCCGCCGTGCGGTCGCCGTGGTGTACCTGCTGGTGAGCGCCCCTGCCTGGCAGGCGATGCGGCTGCAGGCCGGCCTTGACGGGGCGGAGGCCGGCATGGCCGCCGCCTGGGCGGTGCGGGTGCTCACGGACGAACTGCGGCGAGACCCGGACGGCCCGCTACGCCCCATGGCAGATGACCGGCGAGGAGGAGAGCCATGAGCATCGCCACGGAACGCACTTTCGCTCCACCGGGGCCGGGTACCTGGTTCCTGGACCCGACCCACTTCACCCGCCCGGTGACCAGGTTCCACGCGGAGATCTTCGTCGAGGAGATGCACCGCGGCTTCGGAGAGAGCCTGCGCCGGTACGGGTCGCTGCTCGAACGGCTGGACTGGGCCTTCGTCAACGGCTTCTGCTACTACCATCCCCAGCCGCTGGGAGCCCCGCCGGACGCCACGGACCACCCGCCGAGGGAGATCTGGGAACGCCTTGCCGCCGAACATCCCGAGATCCGCAAGCGGCTCGCGACCAGTGCGACCGTCTTCGAGCGCAAGCTGTGGCGCGAGGACCTGCGCCGCTGGGACGAGGAGGTCAGACCCGGGCTCCAGCGCGAGCGGCACGAACTGCGGCAGGTCGAGCCCGGTCTCCTCGATACCGGAAGTCTGCTCGCCTACCTCGACCGGTGCCGGGAACACCAGCGCCGAGCCGGCTACCTGCACCACCTGTTCAACATGCCGGCACTGCTGCCGATGGGCGATCTGCTCGCCCACTGTCAGGAGTGGACCGGGCGCACCACCGGCGAGATCCTGGCCCCGCTGGCCGGATCGAGCCCCGACCCGCTGGCGGACCGGGAGGAGCTGGCCGAGCTGGCCGCCGCCGTGGCGGCGGACCCCCGGGCGAGCGAGCTACTCGCCTCCCCGGCACGGCCCCAGGAGCTGCTGGAGGCGCTGGGGGCCGTCGCGGGACGTACGAGCACCGCCCTCGCCGAGTACCTGGAGACGGCGGGCTGGCGTCCCGTCAATGGCGAGGACGTGGGTGATCCCTGCGTGGCGGAGCTGCCCGCCCTCGTGCTCGCGGCCATTCGCTCGGCGGTCTCCTCCTCCACGAGCCGCCGGGCGGACGCCCGCGCCGACCAGCGCGCCGACGCGGCGGCCGATCTTCGCAACGCCGTACCCGCGCCGCACCGCTCCCGCTTCGACGAGCTGCTCGCCGAGGCGCGGCTGGTCTCCCGGCTGCGCGACGAGCGCGGGTCGTGCGCGGACCTGCCGGCCATCGGCCTCACCCGGCGCTCCATCCTGGAGGCCGGCCGACGGCTCACCGAGCAGGGCAGGATCCACACACCCGCCCACCTGGCCGAAGCGGACTACGCCGAGCTGCGCGCCCTGGTCCTCACGGGGGCCGGGCCCGACGCCGCAGAACTCGCCGCGAGGGCGCACTACCGCGACCACGCCCGGTACGCGGACGCGCCGCCGGTGCTGGGTCCCCCGCCGGGCGACCCGCTGCCGCCCGATTGGCTGCCGCCCGCCGCGGCACGCCTCGAACGCGCCCTCGGGGCCGTCGTCCTTGCCATGTTCTCCAACCCGGCAGCCCGGACCGAGGGGCGGACCGTGCACGGGCTCGGCGCGAGCCCGGGCGTGTACGAGGGCACGGCACGCGTGATCAGCGGCGTGCCCGAGTTCGACCGCATCCGGCCGGGCGACGTCCTGGTCACCGATGCGACCACCACGGCCTTCAACATCGTCCTGCCACTTCTCGGCGCGATCGTCACCGACCGCGGCGGGGCACTGTCCCACGCCGCCATCGTCGCCCGCGAGTTCGCCATCCCCGGCGTCGTCGGATGCACTGATGCCACGGCGGTGATACCCGACGGCGCCCGGGTGCGGGTCGACGGCCTGGCCGGAGAGGCGGCGGTGGTCCGATGACGGGTTCGCTGTCGCAGAGGACGTGGTCCGCCCCCGTGCCGCTCCGCACGGCCACCGACGAGAGCCTGTACGGCGGAAAGTCCTCGCAGCTCGCGGCCGCCGCTCGGGCGGGTCTGCCCGTACCGGAGGGAATCGCCCTGGACTGGCTGTTCGTCGACGCCGTCGCAGCAGGCGACGACGAGGCGCTCGCCGCCCTGCACGTGTCGACCGCCGCTTTGCAGGGCGGCGGGCTGGCCGTGCGTTCCTCCGCGCTGGGCGAGGACTCGGCCGCGGCGAGCTTCGCCGGACAGCACCTCACCTGCCTCAACGTCCGTGGTCCGGACGGGCTGACCGAGGCGGTCGCGAGGGTGAGGGATTCTGCGCACTCGGCCGCCGCGCTCGCCTACCGCGTGCGCCTCGGGCTGCCCGGCCGGCCCCGAGTGGCAGTGGTGGTGCAGGAGTTGGTGCTACCCGAGTGCGCCGGAGTCCTGTTCTCCCGAGATCCCCTCGACGGCTCCGACGTCCGGGTGATCGAGGCGAGTTGGGGTCTGGGCGAAGCCGTGGTCGGCGGTCTGGTCATACCGGATCACTACCGGGTCCGCCGCGACGGCCGGGTGATCGAGCGCACGGCGGGCAGGAAGGACCTGGCCGTGGAGCCCGCGCCGGCCGGCGGAACGAGCCAGGTCCCGGTCCCCGCCGACCGGATCCACCGACTCTGCCTCGACGAGACGCGGTTGGAGAGCCTGCTGGAACTCACCGCCCGCTGCGAGCAGGTCTTCGGCGGAACCCAGGACCTGGAGTGGGCGTTCGTCGCCGACCGTCTCCGTCTGCTCCAGCGCCGGCCGATGACCGGGGCCGCGCCCCTGCGCTGACCCCCTGCGCTGACCCCCTGCGCTGACCCCCTGCGCTGCGCGCAGATGCGGTGAGCGTGGAGCCGGGCGGCGGGTTGGGCCACTAGAGTGATCCATCGTGGCAGCACGACCGTTGAACGAGATCGTCGAGCCGGGCTGGGCCCGGGCTCTGGAGCCTGTGGCGGCGCAGATCGCCGCGATGGGCGACTTCCTGCGCGCGGAGATCGCGGCGGGCAGGACCTACGTGCCCGCGGGCGCGAACGTGCTGCGCGCGTTTCAGCAACCCTTCGACGAGGTGAAGGTGCTGATCGTCGGGCAGGATCCGTATCCGACGCCGGGGCACGCGATGGGCCTGTCCTTCTCCGTGGCCCCCGAAGTCAGCCCGTGGCCGCCGAGCCTCGACAACATCTTCCGCGAACTGCACGCCGATCTCGGCACGGGCAAGCCCCGGAACGGGGATCTGACCCCGTGGACCCGGCAGGGCGTCCTGCTGCTGAACCGCTCGCTCACCACGGCCCCGCGCAAGACCAACGGCCACCGCGGCAAGGGCTGGGAGCCGGTGACCGAGCAGGCCATCCGCGCGCTCGCGGCCCGCGGCAAGCCCCTGGTGTCGGTGCTGTGGGGGCGCGAGGCGCGCAACCTGCGGCCGCTGCTGGGCGATCTGCCGGCCGTGGAATCGGTGCACCCGTCCCCGATGTCCGCGGACAACGGGTTCTTCGGGTCCAGGCCGTTCAGCAGGACGAACGACCTGCTGGTCCGCCAAGGCGCGCAGCCCGTGGACTGGCGGCTTCCCGCCACGGAGTGACCGGCGCGGTGACCCAAGAGGTGACCGAAGGCCTGAACGGTATCTGACATTCCTCGGATAAATACGGACAGATGCCGCCGGAGAAGGCCCTGCCCGAACACCCGGTTTCGATAAACCAGTAGCATGCGGCGCCATGAGCTCCCCCACTGGGCCCGCAAATGGCCTGCCCGTACGAATGCCGCGACCCCGCCAGACCGGACGGCACCGCCGGCCCGAGCCCGCGGTGGCGCCAGAGGGCGCGCCCGCGCTGGTGCTCGCCGTGCCCGGTGCCCCCTCGGCCGCCACGCGGGGGCTGGCGGAAGAGATCATCAGCATCGGCCGCTCCGAGCTGCCGGGCCTGGACGCCCGGGTCGGTTTCCTCGACGGTGACGACGACACCGAGTTCCCGTCCCTGTCCGGCGCGCTGAACGCCGTCGCCCACGACCGCGCCGCGCGCGCGGAGGCTGCCCGCGCCGCCGGCCAAGAGGTGCCCGCGCCGACCGGCCCGGACGCCGTGGTCGTGCCCCTGCTGGCCGGCCCCGACGGGGATCTGCTGCGCCGCGTGCGCCAGGCCCTGATGGACTCCTCGGCCGCCGCCGAGCTGGCCGACCCGCTCGGCCCGCACCCGCTGCTCGCCGAGGCGCTGCACGTGCGGCTGTCCGAGGCCGGTCTCGCCCGCGCCGACCGGGCCAGGCTCTTCAGCGTGACCACGGCCGCCGACGGCATCGTCCTGGTCGCCACCGGCGGCGAGGAGGCCGTACAGGCCGCGGGCATCACCGGCATGCTGCTGGCCGCCCGTCTCGCCGTGCCGGTGATGGCCGCCGCGCTGGACGAGGAGGGTTCGGTGGCCGCGATCGCCGACCAGCTCCGCCGCGAGGGTTCGACGCAGCTCGCGCTGGCCCCGTACCTGATCGGCCCGGAGGCCACCGAGGGACTCCTCGACACCGCCTGCAAGGAGGCCGGCTGCAGCACCGCCGACGTGCTCGGCGCCTACCCGGCGCTCGGCAAGCTGGCCGTCGCGCAGTACTCGGCCGCCCTCGGCATCACCCAGGGCGCCGCCGCCCACTGACCCCCCGCTCATGCCGTACGTACGAGGGCCCGGGGGCCAGGACAGTTCGCCACCAACCAAAGCAGGGGGGGGGCCCCCCTTTTCCCGGCCGCCCCGCCCCCCTCCTCCCTTTCCTCCCCCTCACAACACCCAACCGGTGGGGGGGC
>NZ_JBHWMB010000110.1:0-19279 GCF_042730015.1 Streptomyces sp. NPDC059957
GCCCCGGACCCCGCTCCTCGCTCCTCAAACGCCGGAGGGGCCCATCTCAGCCTCGCCGGCGTTTGAGGCGCGGGGTCTGGGGCGGAGCCCCAGGGGGTCCGGGCGGAGCCCGGGGAACGGTGGAAGGGCGGGTAGGGGATTTGGCCCCGCGCAGCGGCGAAGGTTGCTGCGGGGATTTGGCCCCGCGCAGCGGCAAGGGGCGCTGCGGGGCTTCGTCCCGCGCACCCGCATGTCCACAGCCGGGGCCGGGGCCCGGTGGGTCCGGGTGAGGGGGTGGAGGGCCGGGAAACGTGGCGGGGCACGTACCATGGCGGCATGTCCTTCCTCCGCCGCCACCGCGCCGCCACACCCGCCGGCCCGGACTTCGACGTCCTGGCCATGGACCCGGGGGACTGGCCGGGCAATCTCGGGGCCGGGCTGCTGCCCGCTCCCGATGGCAGCTGCCAGGGTGTCTTCCTCCGCTACGACCTGTTCGGCGGACGCGGCCCCGCAATGATCATCGGAAACCTCCCCGAGGGTTCCCCCGCGCGTGACCTCTCCGAGGGCCAGGTCCCCTTCGAGGTGGCCCAGCTCCTCGACGCCCTCGAGAACGACGAGGACGTCGAGGTCACCGGTGCCGAGGACTGCCCCGTCATGCAGGGCGACAACCTCCTCATCGTCCGGAAGGTCAAGCTCTCCGAGAGCCGGATCAGCTGCGTGCAGTTCGACCGCAGCGACAACGTGCTGGTCACCATCGCGAGCTGGGACCGGCCGATCACGGACGACCTCTACGCGCTGCTGAAGCCGCTCCCGGCCGAGCTCTTCCAGCAGGGCTAGCCGACAGGGCTAGCCGGCAGGGTCAGCCGAAGGGCAGCCGGCCGCAGCCGTCACGCGTCCGCGATGTCGTTCGCGGCCACGTAGCCGAACGTCATCGCGGGACCGATCGTCGACCCGGCCCCCGCGTAGCTGTGGCCCATCACGGCCGCACTCGCGTTGCCCGCCGCCCACAGGCCCCGGATCACGGTTCCGTCCGCGCGCAGCGCACGGGCCCGCGCGTCCGTGACGATGCCGCCCTTCGTGCCCAGGTCGCCCGGCACGATCTTGAAGGCGTAGAACGGCGGCGCCCAGATCGGGGCCAGGCAGGAGTTCGGCGTCACGCCCGGGTCCGTGTAGTAGTGGTCGTACGCGGTGGCGCCCCGGTGGAAGTCGGGGTCGGTGCCGTTCCACGCCTGGCCGTTGAACCGGTTGAGCGTCGAGCGCAGGGCGGCGGCCGGCACCCCGATCTGGTTGGCCAGGGCGTCCCAGGTCCACGCCTTCTTGGCGGCGCCCACCTGGTACCAGGAGTCGGGGAAGACGAGCGTCGGCAGGATGTCCTTGAACAGGTACTTGTTGCGGTAGTTCTGATCGACGATCAGCCAGGCCGGTATGTGCGAGCCGGTGGCGCTCCGGTCCTTCTCGTACATCACGTGCACCACATCGCTGTACGGGGCGGCCTCGTTGACGAAGCGGGCGCCCTTCGCATTGACCATCAGGCCCCCGGGCAGGGTCCGTTCGGCCAGACAGAAGTACGGTTCGTTCGGGAGCGGGATCGACGGACCCCACCAGGCGTCGTCCATCAACGCCAGTGCCGCGCCGGCTCGTTGGCCGGCCCGGATCCCGTCGCCCGTGTTCTCCTTCGCGCCGACCGACCACTGGGTGCCGACCGGCTGCTGCTGGTACTGGGCCCGCATCTCCGCGTTGTGCTCGAAGCCGCCCGAGCCGATGACCACGCCCTTGCGGGCCCGCACCACGCCCCGTACGCCCGCCTTCTCCACCACGACGCCGGTGACCGCGCCGCCCTCCTGGACCAGGTCGACGAGCGGACTGTTCAGCCACACCGGGACCCCGGCCTGCAGCAGCCCGGCCCGCAGGCCGGTCGCCAGGGCCTGGCCCATGGTCAGCGGCTTCTGCCCGCACAGCGCGGCCGCCGTGCCGCGCGCCAGGCATTCGGTGGACACCGCGAGCCCCTTGGCGCTGACGGCGGCGAGGTTGAGCCACTTGTAGTCCTGGCTGAACACCACCATTCCGGCCGGCACGGGCATGTACGCCGGGTTCAGATTGGCCAGCTCGGCACCGAGGATGTTCCCGTCGATCTGGTCCGGCTCGATGGAGCGGCCGTTCGGGAGCCCGCCGGGGAGGTTCGGGTAGTAGTCGCTGTAGCCGTCCATGAAGCGGAAGCGCAGCGGACTGTTGGCCATCACGAAGTCCAGCATCCGCGGCCCGTTGGACAGGAAGGCCGCCTGCCGATCCGCGGAGGAGCCGCTGCCGACGACGGCCGACAGGTACTGGGCCGCCTTCGCCGGAGTGTCCGGGACGCCCGCGCCCAGGATCACCGAGTTGTTGGGCAGCCAGATCCCGGCGCCGGACCGGGCGGCCGAACCGCCGAAGGTCGCGGCCTTCTCGACCACGAGCACGCTCAGGCCCCGCTTGGCCGCGGTGAGCGCGGCGGTCATCCCGGCAGCCCCGGAGCCGACCACGACGACGTCGTACTCGCCGAGCGCGGGCCCGTCCGCGGCATGCGCGGCGGCGGCCGGCAGTCCGGTGGCGGCGAGCACCCCGGCGCCGGTCGCGGCGAGGACGGTCCGGCGGGAGGGGAGGGCACCGCTTGGTTCGGGACTCGCTGAGGACGCGGTTCTCGCGGTCATGGGCAGGCTCCAGCGGAGAGGGGGGCGAGGGGACGGATCCAGCATTCTGATGCTGAGTCAGAAAAGGTCTTCGGGG
The DNA here is from genome assembly GCF_042730015.1 of Streptomyces sp. NPDC059957. Taxonomy (NCBI): domain Bacteria; kingdom Bacillati; phylum Actinomycetota; class Actinomycetes; order Kitasatosporales; family Streptomycetaceae; genus Streptomyces; species Streptomyces sp. NPDC059957. The sequence goes on from NZ_JBHWMB010000110.1 coordinate 2,740, forward strand.
GATCATGTGAAGTCAAGGCATACGCGCCAGTCGCACGCCCGGAGCGGACATGGGAAATCCCGTGGTGTACGCACCGGATGTGCGCACCACGGGATTTCCGGGGCCGGGGCCGGGGCCGGGCGCCGGGCCCGGGTCACGTCACCTGTTGGGCGTGAAGTCCGATGTGCGGGCGGCTGTGTCCCCGTCGCCCGCCGGGGCGTAGTTGGCGTACGGGGTGGGGCCCGCGATCAACTGCCCGGCCTCACCGGCCGCCGCCGTCGCCGTCCCGGCCCCCGTCGCCACGAGCCCTGCCAGCAGGGCGACGGCGGCCGTCAGATTGCGCATGCGCATGTTTTCCTCCCCCTGTTCGCCCCGGCGTGCGCCGGGGCGGACACCAGTCCGGTTTATGGCGACGCACCATGGCCGATCGCCCAGAGGGGCCTATGGCCCTTTCGGTAAGGGGCGCTCCCCATGTTCGTCGTCACATTCGAAGTCTTTGGATTTCATGAGAATATGTCCCGCACACAAGTTTCCCACAGGTAACACATGGGTTTGCGTCCATGCGCCTGTCGGAGGCTTCTCTCTCACTTCAGGGTGTCGCCGGTGGCGGCACGGAGGATTCACAATGCCCCAGCCTGGGCTCAAGACCAGACTTGCGGCGCTCGATGGGCTCCGCCTCGTCGCCGCCCTGATGGTGGTCCTGTACCACTACGCGGCTCTGAGTCGCCCCTGGGGGCACAACCCGACCACGATATTTCCGACCCTTCACCATTTCGCCCAGTTCGGGTGGCTCGGGGTTGAAATCTTCTTCCTGGTCAGCGGCTTCGTCATATGCATGAGCGTCTGGGGGCGCACGGTCGGCGACTTCGCCATATCGCGGGTCTCCCGGCTCTTCCCGGCCTACTGGGTCGCCGTGCCTTTCACCGCGCTGGTCGTGAAGGCGTGGCCGGAGATCCACTCCATACGCGGCTGGGACGACGTCATCGTCAACCTGACGATGCTGCAGGCCGGCAACAACACCCGGAACGTCGACGACGTCTACTGGACGCTCTTCGTCGAGCTCAAGTTCTACGTGCTGATGGCGATCGTCGTCCTCTGCGGAGTCACCTACCGCAACATGGTCATCTTCTGCGGGGTCTGGACCGTGGCCGCGGCGTTGGCGCCCTCACTAGGCTCCCCCCTGCTCGCGGCTTTCGCGATGCCCGTGTACGCCCCGTTCTTCATCGCCGGCATCGCCTTCTACCTCATGCGCCGCTACGGGTCGAACCCCATGCTGTGGGGGATCGTCGTGATGCAGCTGCTGCTGTCCCAGCGCTACCTGCACTACCGGATGGAGATCAGCCTGGGCAAGGTCGCGGCCAACCTGCTGCCCACCTGGCCCGTCCGGCTGATCGTGATCGCCGGCTTCGCGGTGATCGCCGCGATCGCACTGGGCGCCTTCGACAAGGTGCAGTGGAAGTGGCTGTCGACCGCCGGGGCGATCACGTACCCGCTGTACCTCATCCACATGTACGTCGGGATGACCCTGATCCACCACTTCCGCAACGATGTGCCCGCGGGGGTCCTCCTGGTCTCGGTGACCGTCCTGATGATGGTCGTCGCCTGGCTGATCCACCGGCTCGTGGAACGCCCCGCCAGCAAGTGGCTCCGCGACGCGATGCGGCGCGGGGTGGACGACGTACGCCGCAACACCCCCGCCCGCAAGCGGCCCCGCAACAGCCTCGACGTCGAACGCCACTCCCCGGCCGTCAGGCGATCAGAGGAGCAGGACGTCCCCGTCGGTAGTCCCGTCGGTTAGGGGCGGGGCCCCGCCGGAGCGGGGCCGACGGGACCGTCGGGCGGCGGGGGGTCAGCGCGTGCCCACCGCCGCGCGGACCGCCCTGCGGGCCATGCCCGCATCGTCGTGCAGGCGGCGCAGCAGCAGGCGCTGTTCCTCGCCGGAGGACTGGGAGCCCGCCGGCAGCGCCTGGGTCGGGGTGGTCGCCAGCATCGAGCGCTGCACGGCCGTCTCCGACATCCGGATCTCCCGGGTCAGCACCAGCATGAGGTTGACCAGGAACGCGTCCCGCGCGGCCGGTCCGGCCGCCTGCGCCAGGCGGCTGATCTGGGAGCGTGCGGAGGGGGCGTCGCCCAGTACCGTCCACAGGGTGGCCAGGTCGTAGCCCGGCCGGTACCAGCCCGCGTGCTCCCAGTCGAGGAGCACGGGACCCGTCGGGGACAGCAGCAGGTTCGACAGCAGTGCGTCGCCGTGGTTGAACTGCCAGGGGTTGCCCGACATCTTCACGCCGTGCAGCAGCTTCTGCAGATCGCCGAAGTCGCGGTCGGTCAACAGGCCCAGCTGGTAGTCCCGGGCGATCCGCCGGTCGTAGTCCAGCGGCCGCCCGAACAGCTCGTCGGCGGGCCGCCAGCCGTTCACCTGGCGCACCGCTCCCAGCGCCGCCCTCAGGTCGGCCCGCGGCGGGGCCTCCACCGGATGCCGCTGGAGCGCGGCGACCCGGCCGGCCATCCGCTCGACGATCAGTACGCAGTTCTCCGGATCGGCGGCGATCAGCCGCGGCACCCGTACCTGCGGGCGGTGCCGGACGAACGTCCGGTACGTCGCTATTTCGTGCCGGTACCGCTCGCGCCACTCGGGCGAGTGATCCAGTAATACCTTCGCGACGGCCGTCATCCGTCCGGTGGTTCCCACCAGCAGGACCGAACGGCCGCTGCGGCGCAGTACCTGGACCGGCGCGAACTCCGGACAGATGCGCTGCACGGAGGCGAGTGCGGTGCGCAACTGCGCCCCCTGGGGGCCCGACAGGTCGATTCTCCCGCTGAGCGGCTGAGATCCGGTACCCGACATCCGCCGCGCCCGAGCGGCGCCCTGCGCCGGGGCCGCGGAGCGGCCGGGTTCGAGGTAGGGGCCGCCGCCCGCGGGGAGCGTGCGGTGCGGCCGGACCGGGGCGGACACGGAGGACGTGGCTGCGTACATGGCGTTACGGATCCCTTCGTGCGCCGACGAGTTGCGTACGCCGCCCCGCCGGATCCCGTGCATCACCCTGGGGAGTTCCGTCGGTGACCGGGTCGGGGAGGCGCATTCCTACCTGACACCCCGGCGTGGGTGGCGGACCACATTGCGTGCCCTGGCGAACCCTGGCGAATAGTCGCTCGGCATCTGACGGGGGGCTACTGTCAACTCAGCCGAGAACCTGGGGGCTTGACGTGAGCAAAGGTCCAAACACCCGTCTGAACGACCTGTTCGGCCTGGCCGGCTGGTCGAAGGGCGAACTGGCGAGGATGGTCAACCGGCAGGCGGCCTCGATGGGCCACCACCAGCTGGCCACCGACACCTCGCGGGTGCGGCGCTGGATCGACATGGGGGAGACCCCGCGCGAACCGGTGCCCACGGTACTGGCAGCACTGTTCACCGAGCGGCTCGGTCGTGTCGTGACCATCGAGGACCTCGGGTTCGTACGACAACGGCGCACCGCCAAAAGACAACCGGACGGGGAGCAGGAGAACCCCGACGGAATGCCCTGGGCGCCCGAACGCACAGCCGCGGTCCTCACCGAATTCACGGGAATGGACCTCATGCTCAACCGTCGCGGTCTGATGAGCGCGGGTGCCGTGCTCACCGCCGGCTCCGCCATTGGCAACGCCATGCACGACTGGCTCCACACCGACCCCGCCCGCGCGAAGGACGCGCACCGCCACGCCGATGCCTTCCAGGCCGATTCCGCGGGCTACGACCGCTACGAGGCGGCGCCCATCGGCTCCCAGGAGATCGAGGCCCTCGAGCGCTCGGTGGACGTCTTCCGCGCCTGGGACGCCTCCAGAGGCGGCGGCCTCCAGCGCAAGGCCGTGGTCGGACAGCTCAACGAGGTGGGCGGCATGCTCGCGTACCACCACCCCGACCACCTCCAGCGCAGGCTCTGGGGGGTGGCGGCCAACCTGGCGGTCCTGGCGGGCTGGATGTCACACGACGTGGGCCTGGAGCCCACCGCGCAGAAGTACTTCGTCATCGCCGCGCACGCGGCCCGCGAGGGCGGCGACCGGCCGCGCGCGGGCGAGGCGCTCTCCCGCGCGGCCCGTCAGATGGTCCACCTCGGGAAGCCGAACGAGGCCCTCGACCTGATGAAGCTGGCACAGTCCGGGTCCGGCGAGCAGACCCTGCCCCGCACCCGCGCCATGCTCCACACCATCGAGGCCTGGGCGCAGGCCGCGCTCGGCAAGGGGCAGGCCATGCGCCGCACCCTGGGCGAGGCCGAGGACCTGTTCGTGTCGACCTCGGGAGACGTGCCGCCGCCGTCCTGGATGCAGCACTTCGACGAGGCCGATCTGCACGGCATGCAGGCGCTGGCCTTCCGTACCCTCGCCGACCACGACCCCTCGGCGGCGACCATCGCGCAGCAGCACGCGAGGGAGGCCCTGCGGCTGCGGGCCGACGGCCACCAGCGTTCGAAGATCTTCGACTACATCTCGATGGCCTCCGCCTGCTTCATCGCCGACGACCCGGAACAGGCCGACCGCTACGCCCGCCTGGCGCTGGTCTCGATGAACGAGACCTCCTCGCACCGGACATGGGACCGGCTGCGCGAGATGTACCGGCTGACCGGCCAGTACTCCGGATTCGCCGGCATCGAGGAGCTCCGCGAGGAGATCAAGCTGGCCCTCCCGAACAGCCCCGTGGCGCGGTCGGTTTGAGACGGGTGACCGCCCGGACCGAGCGCGAGAAGGGCCGAGGGCCAGAAGGGCCGCGGACCAGAAGGCCGAGGACGAGAGAGGCCGCGCCTTCCGGCGCGGCCCTGAGTCCCGCGAATCGCCTGCGGCCCGCTACGAGCTGCCCGTCCCTCGCCCCTTGCTGCTCGCTGCTACGAGCCGATCCGGGCCACCAGGACGCAGGCGTCGTCCTCGCGTTCGCCTTCGCCGAACTCCCCGATCACCAGGCGCACGCAGTCCTGTGAGGACCGGGCTGCGGAGAAGTGCGGTGCCAGCGCCAGCAGCCGCTCGGTCCCGTCGGCCTTGCTGAACTCGATGCTGCGCGGCGTCAGTCCGTCGGTGTGCAGGACGAGGACGTCGCCGACCTCGAGCCGCTCCTCGGCCTGGCCGTACGTGGCTCCGGAGGTCGCTCCCAGCAGGACGCCCTCGGGCGGCAGGAGCGAACGGCCCTGGCCGCGCCGGAACAGCAGTGGGGCGGGGTGTCCGGCCTGGGCCCAGGACAGCACCCGGCGCGCGGGATCGTAGCGGCAGCACACCGCGGATCCCAGCGCCGGCTGGACGGAGGTCTCCAGGAGCTGGTTGAGCCAGCCCATCAGCGGGCCCGGCTCGATGCCGGCCATGGCCATCCCGCGCAGGGCGCCGAGCATCATCGCCATGCCGGAGGTCGCGGTCACCCCGTGCCCGGTGAGGTCACCCACCGTCAGCATCGAGTCGCCGCCGGGGAGTTCGAGTGCGTCGTACCAGTCCCCGCCGATGAGCGCGCTGGTCGCGGAGGGCAGATAGTGCGCCGCGACGTCCAGCGCCCCGGTGTTGTCGTGCGGGAACCGCAGGGAGCCGCGCCACGGGGGGAGCACGGCTTCCTGCAGCTCGACCGCCAGCCGGCGCTCGGTCTGCGCGATCTCCTGCCGGCGCTGCAGCGAGTCCCGGGACTCGCGCACCGCCCGCTGGCTCCGGCGCAGTTCACTCACGTCCCGCAGCACGGCCCACATGGTGGCCGTGCAACCGTCGGAGTCGAGTACCGGCTCGCCCCTCATGTGCAGCGTCCGGACCCGGCCGTCGGCCCGGACGATGCGGAACTCGCCGTCTATGGGCTTGCCGTCCACCAGGCAGGCGGTCACCATCGCGGTCAGCAGCGGCTGGTCTTCGGAGAACAGGGCGGAACCCAGTTCGTCGAGGGGCAGCGCGCCGGCCTCGGGGGAGCGGCCGAAGATCTGGAAGAGTTCGTCGGACCAACTGACCTCATCGGTCAGCAGGTTCCACTCGGCGCTGCCGACCCTGGTCTGCTGGGCCTCGGCCCCCGTCTCGGGGGCGGCCTGCGGCAGGGCGGCCGACTCGGGCGAGACGGGCGGCAGCCCCTCCTTGAGCTGACCGAGGTGCGCGCGGAGGTCGTCGAGGTGGTGGACGGCGAGATCGCACAGCGCGCGCTGCCAGCGGCCCTGGGCGTCGTCGTCGTCCACGACGGTGTCACGGCGGACGGCGTCGACTTCGCCCCGGAGCTGTCGGGTCTGCGAGATCAGCGCGTCCACCGACCCTGGCTCAGGGGGTTGCGCGGGGCGGTCCGCGTACAGGTGGGACGGCATCTGAACTCCGATACAGGCGCGGCACGGCCAAGTCTGAGGAGGGACCGGTTCTGAAGGAAGGGCCGGTTACGACTTTGGCACAGCGAGCGACGGCCTGTAAGGCGTTTGGCAACATCTGCGGCGGACTTACCTCGGGCATATGCCTGAGGCCTTCCGGCGCTCCTGGAGTGTGCGAACGAATCCGGTCAGCCCATACCGGAGGGCCGGCGCGGAAGCCCCGCCGGCCCTTGTCGTTCCCGGGCTGTTCCGGGGGTCAGATCATCAGCGGCACCGGGTGGATCTCGCTGGCGGGGTGCCCCGTGCGCTCGTGGATGCGCTGGACGGCCTCCGCCGAGGGGGCCTCGGAGAGGCAGTAGACCGTGCCGGACGCGGGGTCGGCCCAGGCGCGCTCGAAGTGCACGCGCTCTTCCTTCTCTATGGCCAGGTCGGCGTTGTGGGCGGCCTTCAACTGCTCCGCGGTGATGCCGGTCATGCCGTGGTGGACGTCCATGTACTTCGTCACTGCCGCACACCTCTCTCCCTCTGCTCGGTGTGGCACTGCGTGTCCTCCTTCCATCGTCCTCCCGCGGCCGGAAACCGGCCTTCCGGGTGAGGGCGATCGATCGTACGGCCGAGGTGTACGAGGCCGGCATGTTGGCGCACCGGTGGAGGACGGCGCGGGACCCGGATCAACACGGCCGTGCCGGCATCCCCCGAACGAAGGACCCCGTGCTCCGGCAGCCGCCGTTGCCGTCCGTCCGGCTCTCCGCTCCAGCCGGCGGTATGTCCGATATTCCGCCCGGCAGTTGATCCGGACTTCCCACCACCCTCCGGGGTCGCTACTCTACGTGCCGGTAATGAGCCGGGGAGGCTCGCTGAGACGGGCCGCACGCAGGGTTGGGGACACGACGAGATGACCGGGCAGAGCCACGCGCCGAACGACGGGCAGAGCCGGCGGTCCTTCCTCACCTATCTGGTCGCCGCCCCGACCCTCGCCCTCGTCACGCGTGCCGGCGCCGACCTCCTCGCCCCGCAGCCCGCGCACGCCGTCATCCCGACCCTGCCCGCCATCGCGGACCTGGTGGACCTCGGCGACCTGTTCATCCTGGCCGGAGCCCCCACCTCCGCCCTGCTCGCGCTCGCCGTGGAGGCCGACGGAACGATTCGCTTCCGGCTGCCGCGCGAGGAGGTCGGCCAGGGCCTCACCACCGCCGTGGCGATGCTCGTCGCCGAGGAACTGGACGCCCCGCTGGCCGCCGTACGGGTCGAACTGGACGACGCGCGACCCGAGCTGCTCTTCAACCAGCTCACCGGATCCTCCAACTCCATCCGCTCCCTCTACGGCCCCGTCCGTCAGTGCGCCGCCACCGCCCGGGCCCGGCTGGTCGCGGCCGCCGCCGTGCGCTGGAGCCTCCCGGCGTCCACCCTGACCACGGCCAACGGCGCCGTCCGCGCCCCCGACGGCCGCACCGCGGCCTACGGCTCCCTCGCCGCGGCCGCCGCCGACCCCGCCCTGATCGTCCTCGGCGCCACCCCCAAGCCGGCGGCGAAGCACGCCCTGGTCGGCAAGCCCACCAGCCGGATCGACGCCCGCGCCATGGTCACCGGGGCCCAGCGCTACACCCTCGACCTGGACGTGCCCGGGGCCAAGCCCTGCGTGGTCCGCCGCCCGCCCACCCTCGGCGGCAGCGTCCGCTCCGTCGCCAACCTCGACGCCGTCCGGGCCATGCCCGGCGTGCTGCACGTGGTCACCGTCGCCACCGGGGTCGCCGTCGTCGCTGAGACCTTCGGCCAGGCCCTCGACGCCAAGGCCGCCCTCCAGGTCACCTGGGGCCCGGGCCCGGCCGACCAGCTCTCGGACGCGGGCGTGCGGACGAAGCTGCGCGCCGCCACCCCGCCGCTGCTCGTGCCGCCGCTGCTCACCGCACACGTGGACGCGGAGTTCGACTTCGCCTTCGTCAGCCACGCGCCGATGGAGACCAACTCGGCCGTCGCCGACGTCCGCGAGGACCGCGCCGAGATCTGGTCCGGGCTCAAATCGCCGATCGTGGCCCGCGAGACGATCGCCGCCGACCTCGGCCTGCCCCTCGACAAGGTCACCGTCCACGTGGTGCAGGCCGGCGGCTCCTTCGGCCGGCGGCTGTTCTTCGACGCGGCCCTGGAAGCGGCCCGGATCTCCAAGGCCTGCCGCCGCCCGGTCCGGCTGATGTGGACCCGCGTGGACGACACCCGGCACGGCCGGATGCGCCCCGCCACCCACCACAAGATCCGTGCGACGCACCTGCTGGGCGAGGTGCTCAGCTTCGAGCACCGGGTCGCCGCCGCGGAGACCGACTTCCGGCACGGACTCGGCGAGATCATCACCGCCACCGCTGCCAGCCTCCCGCTCGGCATCGGCAACGCCACCCTCGCCCAGACCCTGTTCCTCACCACGATCAAGTCCCCGTACAACTTCGGACTCACCACCCAGGCGCTCACCGAGGTCCCGACCGGGGTTCCCACCGGCTCCTGGCGCTCGGTGTACTCGGCGAACACCCGCGGGGCCGAGGAGATCGTGGTCGACGAGCTGGCCGCCGCGACCGGCCGGGACCCGTACCGGTTCCGCCGTACCTTCCTGAAGACGGCCGCCCAGCGCGCCGTGCTCGACAAGGCCGCCACCGAGGGGGGCTGGGGCCGGGCCATGCCGGCCGGCTGCGCCCAGGGCATCGCCTTCCACGAGGAGTACAAGTCCAGGACCGCCTGCCTGGTCGAGATCGACACCAGGAACCCGGAACACATCCGCGTCACGAAGGCGGTCATCGCCGTCGACGTGGGCCTGCCCGTCAACCCGCGCGGTCTGGAGGCCCAGATGATCGGCGGCCTGACCGACGCGATCTCCACCACGCTCAAGGCCGGCCTGCACCTGGACAAGGGGCTCCCGCTGGAAGGCAGTTACAGCCAGTTCCACTGGGCGCAGCAGCGCGACACCCCGAAGGACGTACGCGTCTTCGTGCTCCCGGCGACCGGAACCGAGCCGGGCGGGGCCGGCGAGCTGGGCCTGCCCGCCGCCGTGGGCGCGATCGCCAACGCCTACGCCCGGGCCACCGGCACCAAGCCGCGCAGCTTCCCCCTCGACTTCGACGTCGACTTCACCCCGTACCCGCGCTAGTCAGCAAGCCAGGAGCCGAGCCGTGCCCTCGCACACCTTCACCGTCAACGGGCAGAGCGTCACCGTGGACGCCCCCGACGATCTGCCCCTGCTGTGGGTGCTGCGCGACATGCTGGGCGTGCGCGGACCGAAGTACGGCTGCGGAGTGGACGTCTGCAAGGCCTGCACCAGCCACCTCGACGGGGTGGACGTCCGCCCGTGCGTGGTGCCGGTCTCCGCGTGCGCGGGGAAGGCGGTGACCACGATCGAGGGACTGGCCGACGGCGAGGACCTGCACCCGGTGCAGGAGGCCTGGCTCGAACAGGACGTCGCCCAGTGCGGCTTCTGCCAGCCCGGCCAGATCATGGCGGCCGTCGCCCTGCTGAAGCGGACGAGCACGCCCACGGACGAGGACATCGACGCGATCGCCAACATCTGCCGCTGCGGCACGTACTTCCGCATCCGGGAGGCGATCCGCAGCGCGGCGGCGAAGATGTAGTCGGTTCACCCCATGACACAGGGTTTATATGGGGCGAAACGGCACGGTTTTGGCTGATCATGCCTGAATGAGGCGTATCAATGCGAAACGTGTGCTGGTCGGCGAACCGCTCGACACCGCGCGCCTGGGCGAGACCCTGCTGCCCAAGCGGCTCGCGCTCCCGATCTTCTGCAGCGACCCGCTCTCCTCCGTGGCCTACGCCACAGAGGAGATCCTGCTGATCCTCGCCCTCGGCGGGGTCGCGCTGCTCCACCTCGCCTGGTACGCGGCCGCCGCCATCGTGTTCCTGCTCGTGGTCGTCGTCGCCTCCTACCGCCAGACCTGCTACGCCTACCCGGGCGGCGGCGGCGCCTACATCGTCAGCTCCAAGAACCTCGGCCAGACCGCCGCCCTCACCGCCGCGAGCGCCCTGCTCGTCGACTACGTCATGACGGTCGCCGTCTCCGTGGTCTCCGGTGTCGCCGCGATCACCTCCGCGATCCCCTCCCTCTCCGATCACGAAGTCCCCCTGTCAGTGGGTTTCGTGGTGCTGCTGACCCTCATGAACCTGCGCGGGGTAAGGGAATCGGGCCGGGTCTTCGCCGTCCCCACCTACGGCTTCGTCCTCGTCATCTACCTGATGTTCGCGGTGGCCGCCTACCGGCTCGCGACCGGAGCCACGATCCGCGCCGAATCCGCCGATCTGCCGATCAGCGCGGAGGGCACGTACGCCGGCCTCGCGGTGGTCCTGCTCGCACTGCGCGCCTTCGCCTCCGGCTGTACCGCGCTCACGGGCGTCGAGGCCATCAGCAACGGCGTCCCCGCCTTCCAGAAGCCGAAGAGCAAGAACGCGGCGACCACCCTCGCCGCGATGGGCGCGCTGGCCGTCACCATGTTCGCCGGGATCACCGTCCTCGCCATGAACTACAAGGTGCACGTGGCCGCGGACCCGACCGAGCTGGGCCTGGCCCCCGGAACCCCGATGTCCACCGCGCTCGCCCAGATCGGCCGGGCCACCTTCGGCAGCTGGCACTTCATGTTCTACCTGCTCCAGGCTGTCACGGCCGGCGTGCTGATCCTCGCCGCCAACACCGCCTTCAACGGGTTCCCGATGCTCGCCTCGATCCTCGCCAAGGACCGGTACGTGCCCCGCCAGCTCTTCAACCGCGGCGACCGGCTCGTCTACTCCAACGGCGTCGTCCTGCTGGCGCTCGCCGCCATCGGCCTCATCGTCGCCTTCGACGCCCAGCTGACCCGCCTCATCCAGCTCTACATCATCGGCGTCTTCGTCTCCTTCACCCTCTCCCAGGCGGGCATGGTCAAGCACTGGAAGACGGAGCTCGCCTCCCCGGAGACCCGCAAGGAGGAGCGGATCCACATCCACCGCCGGCTCGCCATCAACGCGGTCGGCGCCACCATGACCTTCGTGGTCCTGGTCATCGTCCTGATCACCAAGTTCACCCACGGCGCCTGGCTCGTCGTCATCGCCATGCCGCTGCTCTTCATCGGCATGAAAGGCGTGCGCCGCCACTACGACACCGTGGCCCGCGAACTCGCCGTGGCCCCCGGGGTCAAACCCCGCAAGCCCGCCCGCCACCACGTCGTCGTCCTCGTCGCGTCCGTGCACGCCCCCACGCTCAAGGCCCTCGGCTTCGCCATGGGGCTGCGCCCCGACACCCTGACGGCCGTCTCGGTCGCGGCCGACGAGGAGAGCGCGAACCGGCTGCGCGCGGACTGGGCGGACCACGACCCGGGCATCCCGCTCAAGGTGCTGCACTCCCCGTACCGCGAGGTGGTCGGGCCCGTGCTGGCCTACGTACAGGAGCAGGCGGCCGCCGAGGGCACGGACATGCTCTCCGTGGTCATCCCCGAGTACGTGGTCGGACACTGGTGGGAACAGCCCCTGCACAACCAGAACGCGCTGCGGCTCAAGGCGCGCCTGCTGTTCACGCCCGGGGTCGCGGTGATCGACGTGCCGTACCTGCTGGAGTCCGCGCGGCCGGCGGAGAAGGAGGAACCGGGGGAGCGGCAGGAGGGGGCGGGGGCCCGGCCGGGCGCTGGGTGACCGCCGTGTGGGCCAGCGCCAGCTCGACGACGTGCGCGGGATCGGACAGCGAGCGGCCGGTGAGCTGCTCCAGGCGCCGCAGCCGGTTCGAGACGGTGTTGCGGTGGCAGTACAGCCGCTGCGCGGCGTACGTGGTCGAGCCCCGGCAGGTCAGCCAGGTCCCCAGGGTGGTCAGCAGCACCCTGCGGTCCTCCGCGGCCAGCGCCAGGACCGGCCCCAGCACCACCTGGCGCAGCCGGCCCGCGAGTTCCGGCTCGGCCGCGACCAGCGCCGCCGGGAGCCGTTCGTCCAGCAGGGCGGTGTGCGGGCCGTCGGCTCCCGGCGCCGCGCGCAGCGCGAGTACGGCCAGCCTGCGGGCGCCCGCCAGCTCGCCCGGGGTCTCCACCACCGGGCTCACCCCGGCGCGTAAGCCGAGGGGCGCGAGCAGGTCGGTCACGGAGGTGAGCGGCAGCGGGCCCAGCTCCACGAGGCCGGTCTCCCCGTCGGCCCGGATCCGCCACAGCACGCGCGGGGCGCCGCCCTCCGGGGGCGCCCACCCGCCGTCCCCGGCATCGAGGACCACCACGGCGAACCGCCCGCGCTCCGGCAGTCCGAGCCGCTGCGCCGAGTCGGCGGACCGGCCCGCCGGACCCGAGCCGTCGAACAGGGCGTCGAGCAGGGCCCCGCGCAGCTCCCGCTCGCGGTCGCCGCGCACGGCCTCGGCCCGGCGGTAGGACTCGGCCGCCGCGTCCGCCATCCGGTCGACCACGTCCCACAGTGCGGGCGCACCGGGCAGCAGCCGGGGCAGCGCCGCCCGGTCCCGGGCGGCGACGGCCTCGGTGAGGACCTGCCACAGCAGTCGGCCGCAGAGCCGGTAGACCCGCAGCAGGGAGTCGAGCGGCAGGCCCTGCCGGGCGCGGAGCTCGCCGTCGGCCCGGGCCTCGGCGAGCTCGGGCGGCAGACCGCGGGCCTCGCGGACCAGGCCCTCGACGGCCTGGCGGAGCAGGTGGTGGACCCGCTCGCGCAGGGCGGCCCGGCCGAGCAGGGCCACGTAGACGGCGCAGGCCGGATCCCCGTCCGGTGCCCGGTCGGCGAGCCGCTCGGCGGCCAGGGCGATCCGGCGGTCCAGGTCCTCGCGTATCTCCCCGATGATCCGCTCCATGACGGGCAGGGTGGCACGTCGGAGGGGCCGCTGGGGAGGGCCTCGACGAGGCGGTGTCCGCTAGCGTGTCCGAAGCACTGCACGTGCAGTGCATATGCGGCGGTCATACCGACGGTCCCGTCCGCAGCCACGTCCACACGGTCAGGGACCCCACCCATGCGCCAGAACCCCGAGCGCCGCGCCGCGCTGCTCGACGCCGCCATCGAAGTCCTCGCCCGCGAGGGCTCGCGGGGGCTGACCCTGCGCGCCGTGGACAAGGAGGCCGGGGTGCCGACCGGCACCTCCTCCAACTACTTCGCCAACCGCGCCCAGCTCCTCGTGCAGATCCTGCACCGCACCCGCGAGCGGCTGACCCCCGACCCGGCGGACCTGACGGGCCCGTTCGACACGAAGGTGCTGCTGCGACGGCTCCTGGAGCGCATGCGCCGCGAGCGCAGCGTCCACACCGCGATGCTGGAACTGCGCCTGGAGGCCACCCGGCGGCCCGAACTCCAGGAGGCGCTGGCCGGGTTCCAGGGCGCCGAACTGGAGGCGAACATCGCCTGGCACCTGGACGCGGGGCTGCCCGGGGACCGGCAGGGCGTGGTCCTGATCTACCTGGCCATGCTCGGGCTGATCGTCGACGACCTCACCGTGCCCGGGCTGCTGGACCCCCACCCGGTGGAGGGGCTCATCGACACGATGGTCGAGCGCCTCCTCCCGGAGCGCCCCGCCGACTGACTATCGTGCCGGTAGGGCCGGTTCCGGACAGGACCGGCGGCACCGTGAGGACCGGCTCGCATCGCGGAATTCGCGGAGACGGCGGGAGGGGACCGTGGCAATGGCGGACAGCACGGGTCAGGACGCGGGCGAGGGCGCCGACGCCCGCGACGGCGGCATCCAGTGGCTGGCGGACTGGAGCGCCTGGTACGTCAGCCTCACCTTCGCCCGGGGCATCGGCCCCGAGGAACTGGCCGCCCGGCTCGGCGCCCTGCCGGACCTGCATCCCGGGCCGCTCGGCGCCATCGACGCGTGGAGCATGGTCACCGAGACCGTGGACGGCGACGGGGTGGCCCGGGTCGGGAGCTGGGGCGGCTGGTCCTTCGCCGTGGAACACGGAGTGCCCGCCGGGGCGCAGCGCCTCGCGGAGGTCTCCCGCTCCGGGATCGAGGCCGTGCACCTCGACCCGCAGCCCGACCACCCGCCCAAGCAGTTCGCGTACGCCCGGGACGGCGAACTGGTCTGCTGCTTCGGCATCGGCGAGGAGCACTGGCGCGGCGGGCACCGGCCCGACTTCCTCCTGCCGGAGCTGGTCGAGGCCAAGATCCTCACCCCGGACGGCTGCTACGCCCGCCCCGAGGACGAACCGTACGAGGAACGCGACCGCCTCACCCTCGCCGTACTGGAACACCGCTTCGGACTGTCCCTGCCCCGCCGCCTCGTCGAGGAGACCCCGCTCCCGGCCTTCGTGACCTGCACGCAGTAGCGGGCCACCGCTTCCGCTCCGTACGATCTCCTGCGCCGGCCGCTCCCCGTGGCGCCGGGCCAGTCGCCGCCGGACCTTCGCCGGCCCCCCGGTCCGGATCCGGGGCGCCCGGGCATGGATGGTTTTGGCCGGGGAGGGTGCGTCTTGTGACACTACGGGGGTGAACGCGACCGACTTGTTCCACCAGATGCTGCGCGAGCGGATCGCCCCGGCACTGCGCGACGCGGGTTTCACCGGATCGGGGCTGGAGTACCGCCTCCGCGCCGCCGAACCCGACCACGCGCTGCTCGGCTTCCAGCGGAGCGCTTCGTCGGGGGCCGCCGAGTGCAGGTTCACGGTGAACCTGCGCGCGGTCCCGTACGAGGAACACGAGGCGCTGCGACGCCTGCGGCCGGCCCTCGGGACCCGGCTCAGCGCCAACCGGGTCGGCCCCGTCGGCTGGCACGCCAGGATCGGGCGTCTCCTCGGCCATCCGCACGACCACTGGTGGAGCATCACCGACGAGCGCACCGCCGCCCGCGCCGCGGACGAGGTCACGGACGTGGTGCTGCGCCACGCCGTCCCCGCGCTGTGGGGCGAGGTGACCGACCGGCCCCCGCTGCCGGGTCCCGTGGTCGATCCGGTGCCCGACTGCCTGGACCCGGTGTGCCTGCGGGTGGACAGCGGCCCGTTCCCCGTCGGGACCGGGGAGTTCCTGCTGCCCGTGGACGTCGAAGGCACCCTCGTCCTGGAGCCGGGCGAGCGCCGCCGGGCCTCGCCCTTCCTCACCGTCCACGACGAGCTGACCGACGCCGAAGCCCGCATCGTCATCGACGCCCCCTGGCGGCTCGAGCAGCCGCTCTTCGGCTCGGTCCGGGTCGGCATCGCCGCCGACGGTGACGTCCGGGTCTCCGCCAGCCCGGGCAGCATGCTCCCCGGCCATCCGCTGGCGCTCCTCGGTGAACTGGCCCTGTGCCGGATCAACACGGCCGAGGTCACCGGCAACGGCTCCCTGCGGCTCACCTTCGAACAGGGCACCCCGCGCGAGGCCTGCCTCACCGTCTCCGGCGTCCCGCACGCGCTGACCGTCGGCGCGCCCTGGCACATCGAGGGCTGGACACCGGGCCGCATCTGATCAGACCCGTATCCGATCCGGCCCGTATCCGTCTCCGGGGGGCCGGGCTCCAGCTGATCTTATGCTCAGGTTTACGCGCGTCCGCTGGTTTTGCGGCCGGTGAGCGACTTTGATGGGTTTGCCAGGCCTCGTACCGGAGCAGGGGGGACCACTCATGGGTACCGAACACAGCCCGAAGGGCAGTAAGGACAGCACGGAAGGCGGCACCGCCACCACCGCACCCACCCTCATCGGTTCCGTGCAGCGGGCGTGCCGGCTCGTGGAGGCGATGTACGCGGAGGGCGGGGCGACCGCCAAGCGACTTGCCCGGCTCACCGGAATCCCGTTGCCCACCGTGTACCACCTGCTGCGCACCCTCAGCCATGAGGGCTACGTACAGCGCGAGGGCGGGTCCTTTCGGCTCTCGGACGACCTGCCGCTCGCTTCCTGACGACCAGGCTGCCCTCAGAGGGCCCGCAGCCAGGTGAGCATCCAGGTGATCAACGCGGCGCCCACGGCGCCGGCCGCACCCAGCACGGCCTGGCGCAGCAGGCGGCGCATCAGCCGGTGGAGCCGGTGCCGTCGGCGCCGTCGCGGTGGGTGGGACGGTGAGTCGGGCTGTGGTGCCTTGCATTCCCCGGCGCCGTCGTCGTGCACGGTCATGAGCTGGTGTCTCCTGTCTCGGCAAGGGCGCGAGCCGCCCGTTTCATCTTGATCCCCCTGGGCCGCGGCACGGCGGGATCAGGTGTTGCCGCCGCAGATGGCACCGCCCGCCCTCGCCGCCCGGGGTGTTGCGTTCCAAACGGGAACAACCCAGGGGGAGGGGGGGGGGGGAGGGGGAGGGGGCCACGCAAGGGGGGAGGAAGAAACAAAAAAACAACAACACCCCCCCCCCCCCCAGGGCCGGCTTGATCTCTTTCCACTTCGTACCC
>NZ_JBHWMB010000111.1:0-19042 GCF_042730015.1 Streptomyces sp. NPDC059957
GCCACCCGGGCCCCTTGTGTTCACCTGCTCAGAAACTCACCGCGTGACCGCCGAGCAGTACGCCGGATCGGTGGCCAGCAAGTGCCGGTGCGTGCCCTCGGCCGTGACGACCCCGTCGTCCAGGACGAGGACCCGGTCGGCGGCGTCCAGCAGGGCCGGGCTGCTGGTGATGACCACGGTGGTACGGCCCCGGCGCAGCTCCGCGATCCTGCGTGCGACGAGCTGCTCGGTGACCGCGTCCACGGCCGTGGTCGGGTCGCGCAGCACCAGCACGTCGGAGTCCGCGGCCAGCGCCCGGGCCAGCGAGAGCCGCTGGCGCTGCCCGCCCGAGAGGTTCGAACCGCGGTCGCGGACCTCGTAGTCGAGCCCCTCCCGGTGCAGGGCGACGACATCGGTCAGCATGGACGCCTCGACGGCCTCGGGCACCGTCCGGCTGGTGCCCGACGGGTCGATGTTCGTGCGGAGGGTGCCCGCGAAGATCTCCCCGTCGTACGGGTTCACCAGCATGAGCTCGCGGACCGCCTCGACCGACAGTTCCGCGAGGTCCTGCCCGCCGAGCCGTACCACTCCGCCGTACGAGGCCGGCGGCACGTTCACGGCCAGGATCGAGGCGAGCTCGGCCGCCGCGCGCGGCTGGTAGACCGCGATCGCCGTGAACTGGCCCGCCGGGACGCGGAACTTCAGGCCCTGGAGGGACTCGTACCGGACGCAGTCGATCTCCAGGTCCCCACCCGGTGCCGGGCGGGCCGTCCCCGGGGCCGCCACCGGAGGGGCGGTCAGCACCAGGGCCATCCGCTCCGCCGAAGCGCGCGCCATCATCACGTACTTGGGCATGTCCGAGAACAGCCGGAGCGGTTCCATGATGAACTGCGCCAGGCCCACGGCCATGACGAGCTCACCGATGCTGATCTGCCCGCCGAAGGCCAGCCAGCCGGCCGTCAGGGTCACCGCGGCGGCGAGGGTCGAGTTGAGGGCCAGCGCGGTGCCCGTGTAGGCGCCGTTCACCTTGGCGACGGTGATCGCCTGTTCCTTCGCCTCCGTGCTGACCTTCCGGTAGGAGCGGAAGGCCGCGTGGTTGCCGCCGAAGCCGTGCAGCGGGCGCAGGCCCGTGATCAGGTCGGCGACCTTCGCACCGGCCCGCGCCACCCGGGCCTGCTGCTCCTGGGTGCTGCTGCCGATCCGCTTCGACATCACGCTGAGCGTCGACAGGATCAGAGCCGTACCCACCATGACCAGCAGGCCGAGGCGCAGGTCCGCCAGGCTCAGCGCGACCGCCGCGACCAGCACCGCGACCGAGGAGCTGATCAGCATCGGCACGACCTCGACGATGTCGGCGGTCTGGTCGGCGTCCTCGGTGGCGATGGTGAGCACCTCGCCGGACTTCAGGTCCACGTCCCGGGCCACCGGCTGGAGGCCGCAGGACGCGACCCGCACCCTCCAGTGGTGGGCCTCGGTCGTGTTGGCCTTCTGCAGGATGCGCATCCCGTACCGCCACGACAGCGACACGGTCGTGATGATCACGGCCAGCGCGCCGATCGAGAGGGCGAGCGCCCCGGGGCTCCGCTCCTTCATCGTGTGGTCGACGATCATGCCGAGCGCGATCGGGAAGGCCGTCTCGCCCGCCTGGTACAGGCCCATGAGGACGGTGCCCCAGACCATGGCGCCGGCATTGCGCCGTATGGCGGTCCGGAGGATGTCGGATCCCGCGCGGCGGGATCCGTGGACGTCAGGAGTTGTCATCAAGGTGCCGGGCAATCGCTTCGGGGGTTCGCAGGGTGAGCAGGTCACGGATGGTGATCGTCGGGCCGAATTCACGGCGCAGGAGTCCGACCAGGCGTACGGCCAGCATGGAGTGTCCGCCGAGGGACACGAAATCGCTCACGGCGCTCACCTCGTCGTCGTCCAGGTCCAGGGCTTCGGCGAAGAACTCGCAGACCAGGACCTCGGTCTCGGTCTCCGGGCCGCGCTCGCCCGAAGTGGTCAGCGCACCCAGCGGCCTGGGCTCCGGCAGGGCCTTGGTGTCGGCCTTCCCGTTCACCGTGAGCGGGATGGCGTCGACCTGAGCGTAGTGCGTCGGTCGCATGTAGTCGGGCAGTCCGGTGCCGGCCTCGGCGGCGACCGCGGCCAGGTCGGCTCCGGCCTCCAGCACGAGGAACGCGGCCAGTCGGTAGGCGCCGTCGACCTGCGGGTCGGGCTGGGCGACCGCGGCGGTGAACCGTACCGCCGGGTGCGCGGCGAAGGCTGCCTCCACCTCGCCCAACTCGACGCGGTGGCCGCGGATCTTGACCTGCTGGTCGGTGCGGCCGAGGTACATCAGGTTCCCGTCCGGCCGGCGGACCACCAGGTCGCCGGTGCGGTACATGCGCTCGCCGGGCGCCCCGAACGGGGAGGCGACGAACCGGTGCGCGGTCTGGGCCGGCTGGCCCAGGTAGCCGCGGGCGATGCCGATGCCGGAGACGTAGAGCTCGCCGGGCACCCCGTCGGGCAGCGGTCGCAGCCACGGGTCCAGGACGAAGACCTCGGTGTTGTCGATGGCCACGCCCACCACCGGGTCCTGGCACTCGAAGGTGCCGATGCCCAGGGTGTTGATGGTGTATTCGGTGGGCCCGTACAGGTTGTAGCCGACGGTGCCCTCGGTCTCGGCGAGCCGCTGCCACAGGGTCGGGGTGACCGCCTCGCCGCCCAGGAGCACCAGCGCGGGGCGCCGGTCCGGGTTGTCGAGCAGGCCTTCGGCCGCCAGCTGCTGCGCGTAGGTCGGGGTCACGTTGATGACGTCGATCCCGTGCTCACGGCAGTAGTCGACCAGGCCGGGTGCGTCGCGGCGCAGTTCCTCGTCGCAGATGTGCACCTCGTGGCCGTCGGCGAGCCAGAGCAGCTCCTCCCACGACATGTCGAAGGCGAAGGACACGGTGTGCGCGATCTTGAAGATCCGGTTGCCGTGCTCCGCCAGCACCGGTTCGAAGATCCGGCGCTGGTGGTTGATCAGCATGTTGGTGAGTCCGGCGTACTCGGTCACGACGCCCTTGGGCTTGCCCGTCGAACCGGAGGTGTAGATCGTGTACGCGGGGTACCGCAGCCGGTTCGGGTCGTCGGTTGCGAACGTCACGAGCGGCTCGGCCTCGGGAAGGGGCCGGTCCAGCTCGATCAGGTCGCCGGGTCCGGTCAGGTCGCCGGTCAGCCGGGGCGAGACGGCGCTGACGGTGAGGATCACCTCGGGCCGGGCGTCCGCGACGATCGTGGCGATCCGCTCGTCCGGGTGGTCCAGCTCCAGCGGTACGTACGCGGCTCCGGTGCGCAGTACGGCGAACAGCGCGACGATCCAGTCCAGGGTGCGCGGGATCGCCAGGCCCACCGTCTTCTCCGGGCCGATGCCGCGCCCGGCGAGCACGCCCGCCAGCAGGCGGCTGCGGCCCTGGAGTTCGGCGAAGGTCATGCTCCGGCCGTGTGCGACGAGCGCGACCCGTTCGGGTGCGCGGTCCGCCGCCCGGTCGAAGCGGTCGACCACCGTGTCGGTGCCGATGTCGGTGCGGTCGGCGGGCGCCGGCACCGGGCCGAGGCCGGGCAGCGCACCCACCGGTCCGGTGGAGCGGGCCAGGTCCTGGAGCAGGCCGACGTAGTCGTCGAGGAGGCGGCGGGCGCTGCCGGAGTCGCCGTGGCGGTGCTCCAGCTTGACCGTGAGCCGGTCGCCGGGCGTCACGACCCAGGTGAACGGGTAGTGCGTGGAGTCGTCCGACTTCACCTCGGTGATGCCGTGGCGGGCGTTCATCTCGGCCAGCCCGTCGAGGTCCAGGAAGTTCTGGAGGACGAACAGGTTGTCGAAGAGGGTGTCGTAGCCGCTGGCCCGCTGGATCTCGCCGAGCCCCAGGTGCTCGTGCTCCATCGCGTCGACCCGGGCCGCCTGCACGGAGGCCAGGTACTCCCCGACGGTGTCCTCGGGCCGGGCCCGCGTCCACATGGGCACGGTGTTGAGGAGCACGCCGACGATGTCGGACAGGCCCTCGCCCTCGCGGCCGGAGACGGTCACGCCGAACACGGCGTCGCTGCGGCCGGTGTGGGCGCCGAGCAACAGGCCGAAGGCTCCCGTGAGGACCGAGTTGAGGGTGACTCCGTGCGCCCTGGCCGTCTCGCGCAGCAGCTGCGACTGCTCGGCGGAGAGGGTGTGGAGCAGTGCGGGCGGCAGCTCGTCCGAGAGGGTCGGCGCCGGTCCGGCGAGCAGCGTCGGGCCGGAGAGTCCGGTCAGCTGCTCGGCCCAGAACCGCTCCGAGACGGCCGGGTCCTTGGCGGCCAGCGATCGGGCGTGGTCCTCGAAGCCCGGCACGGCCGGGGTCGTGGACGGCTGCTCGCCGGCGAGCAGGGCACGGTAGGCCTCGAACAGGTCCCGCAGCACGATCGCGCGGGACCAGCCGTCCCACAGCAGCAGGTGGTAGCTGAGGAGCAGGCCGTCGCGGCCGTCGGGCAGCCGGATCACGGTCAGCCGGATCAGCGGGGGCTCGGCCGGGTCGAAGCCGGTGTTGCGGTCCCGGACGCGCAGGGCTTCGACTTCCTCGTCGGTCGACAGCTCGACCGTGTGGACGCCGACCCGGCGGCCCGCCTTGAGGATCTGGACCGGGTTGCCGTCGTCGTCGGTGGTGAAGCCGGCGCCGACGACCGGGTGCCGGGCCATGACCACGGCCATGGCCTCGGTCAGTGCCCCGGTGTCGAGGCGGTGGTCGAGGGCGAAGTAGCTCTGCGCGACGTAGTGTCCGGCCGTGCCGGCCAGCTGGGCCTGGAAGAACAGGCCGCGCTGGAGCGCGGTGACCGGGGCCGTGCGTTCGGCCGTCACGGAGGCTTCCGCGAGGGATTCCAGGGCGTGCAACCAATGCCCCGTGATCTCGTCGGGGATCCCCTCGGCGAGGGTGAAGGTCGCGTGCAGGCTGCCGGTGGCCGCGTCGGTCCAGGCATTGACCTCCACGGCGTACGGGCTGCCCTGGTCGCCGCCGGTGATGTGCAGCGCCTGGGACTCGCTGCCCCGGCCGAGGTAGTTGAAGAGCACCTGCGGGCGGGCGGTCAGCAGCGGGGCCGTCTGCGGGTTGAGGTAGCGCAGCCGGCCGTAGGCGAGGTGCCCGGATTCGTCGGGCTGCCGCTCGGCGAGCTCGCGGGCCGCCGCGACGGGGTCGGTGTGCGCGGTGAGCCGGACGGGCGCGATGGCGGTGAACCAGCCGACCGTACGGGTGTAGTCGTGGTGCTCGAGTACGGACACCCGGCCGTGCCGCTCCAGTTCGATCGCGAGATCGGTGGGCGTCGGCTGGATCCGCGTCAGGGCGGTGCGCAGGGCGCCGCACAGCAGCTCGGTCAGGGCGACGCCGAGCGCGGCGGGGGCGGTGCGCGTCACCCGGTCGCTGGCCTCGGGGCCGAGGACCACGGTGGTGTCGCGCAGCGCGCCGGACGCGGGCAGCAGCGGGGGCGCCTGGAGGGTGTCGACCCAGTGCCCGAGGTCGTCGGCGCCGGCGGCGGACCGCAGGGTCAGCGCGTCGGCGTACTCGGCGTAGGAGGTGGTCGCCGGTGCGAGGGTCTCCCCGCGCAGGGCGGCAGCCAGGTCGTCCAGCAGGATCAGCCAGGACACCGAGTCGACCGCGATGTGGTGCACGGTGACCACCAGGGTGCCGGTCGCCGCGAGCCAGGTGAAGGCGGTGACCTCACCGGTCTCGGGGTCGAGCCGGCCGGCGGCCTGGTTCGCGGCGGCCGTGGCGTCGGCCGTGTCCGCGCGGACGACGGTGGCCCCGCGGGCGGGTTCGGTGCGCAGGGTCCACACGCCGTGCCCGGTGTTCAGGCGCATCCGCAGGGCCGGGTGGGCGGCCAGTACGGCGTTCGCGGCGCGCTCGATGTCGGCGAAGGCGGTGCCTTCGGGCACCTCCACGGTCCTGGCCTGGGCGAACCGGGCGAGGGAGCCGCCCAGTTCGCGCTGGCGCAGGATGATCGGCGTGGGCGCCAGCGGGCCGTCCTCGCGGCGCGCGGGCGCCGGGGCCGGGGCCGGGGTCTGCGGCGCACGCGTGCCCAGGAGCTCCGCCAGGGCGCGCGGCGTCTTCAGGAGGAACACGTCGCGGGGGGCGATCGGCAGGCCGAGCGCCCGGGCGCGGTTGACCACGGTGATGGCGATGATGCTGTCGCCGCCGGCTCCGAAGAAGTCGGTGTCGGCGTCGGCGGCCGGATGGGACAGGGTGTCGGCGAAGATGCCGACCAGTGAGGCGAGCTGCGAACCGCCGCCCGCACCGCCCGCCACCGGGGTGTCGTCCTGCGCGGCCGCCGCGACCAGCGCCTTGCGGTCCAGCTTGCCGTTGACGGTCAGCGGCAGGGCGTCCACGGTCAGGACCCGGCCCGGCACCATGTGCACGGGCAGCTTCTCGGCCAGGAGGGCGGAGAGCTCGCCGGGCACCCGGCCCACGACGTGCGCGACCAGGTGGTCGCCGCTGTCGGCCACGGTGACGGCCGCGTCGACCACGCCGTCGAGGTCGCGCAGCGCGGACTCGACCTCGCCGAGCTCGATGCGGAAGCCCTTGAGCTGCACCTGGTCGTCGGCGCGGCCGGTGAACTCCAGCTCCCCGCCGAGGGTGCGGACGGCCAGGTCGCCCGTGTGGTACATCCGGGAGCCGTCGTTCGCGAAGGGGTTCGCCACGAACCGGCCCGCGGTCAGGCCCGGCCGCCCGAGGTAGCCGTGGGACACCTGGTCGCCGGCCACGTAGATGGCGCCCACCTGGCCCGGCGGCACCGGCCGGAGCCGGTCGTCGAGCAGGTAGGTGGTCAGGCCCGGGATGGGTCCGCCGATGGGGCTCACGTCGTCGCCGAAGGCGAAGTCCTCTTCGGTCAGGACCCGGTGGGTCACGTGGACCGTGGTCTCGGTGATCCCGTACATGTTGACGAGCTCGGGCGAGGCGGCGCCGTGCCGCTCGATCCAGCCGCGCAGCCGTCCGAGGTCCAGTGCCTCGCCGCCGAAGATGACGCGGCGCAGGGCGGGAAGGGGCTCACCGGCGTGCCGGTCGGCCTCGACGAACTGGTAGAAGGCCGAGGGTGTCTGGTTCAGCACGGTCACCCCGCGCTCGCGCACCAGCCGGTGGAAGTCGACCGGGGAGCGGGTCAGTCCGTAGTCGGGCACGAGCAGCTCGCCGCCGTGCGCCAGGGCGCCCCACAGCTCCCAGACCGCGAAGTCGAAGGAGTAGGAGTGGAACTGGACCCAGACGTCGTCGGGGCCGAAGCCCATGTCGGGCTGGGTGTTGGCGAGCAGCGCCACCACGCTGGAGTGCGGGACGACGACGCCCTTGGGCTTGCCGGTCGACCCGGAGGTGTAGATCACGTACGCGGGATCGTGCCGGCTGACCCCGTCCGCCGGAGCAGCTTCCTCGGCGGCGTCCTCCTGCGGCAGCTCGTCGCCCTGTACGAGGACGCGTGCGGCGACTCCCGCCCGTTCCAGCAGGGCCGTGAAGCGTTCGCGCTGAGCGGGGTCCACGAGGACGGCCTGCGGGGCGGCGTCGCCGAGGACGTACTCCAGCCGGTCGTCGGGGTAGGCCATGTCGAGCGGTACGTACGCGCCGCCCGCGCTGACGATCGCGACCAGGGCGACGACCTGCTCGATGGTGCGCGGGACGGCCACGGCGACGCGCCGGCCGGGCCGGACCCCGGCCGCGCGCAGGGCGGCGGCCAGTTCGTTCTTCGCGTCGGCGAGTTCCCCGTAGGTCAGGGAGCGGGTGGTGCCGTCGAGCGCGCACTGGGTGACGGCGGTGGCCGCCGGGTCCCGCTCCGCGGCGGCGTCGAAGAGTTCGCCGAGGGTGGTCGGGGCGATCGGTGCGGGGCTCCGGCCGCCTTCCGGCGCCAGCTCGCCGACCGGGGCGTCCGGCCGGGTCAGCAGGCCGGTGAGGGTGTGCGTGAACCGGTTCAGGATGTCCCGGGCGCTGCTCTCGCGGAGCAGTGCGCCGTCGTAGATCAGGTTGAAGCGCGGGCGCCCGTCGAGGGCCCGCTCCACGACCAGGGTCAGCGGGTAGTGCGGGGCCCCCTCGTTGACGAGGCCGGTGACGGCGAGGGTGTCGCCGGTGCGGCGCAGCGCGGCCACGTCGGTGGCCACGTCGAACACCACGAGGGTGTCGAAGAGGGAGCCGACGCCGGCGAGGCGGCCGATCCGGGCCAGCGAGACGTGCTGGTGCGGCAGGACCGCGCCCTGGTGTTCGCGCACGGAGGCGAGCAGTTCGCCCGCCGTGGTGCCGGCGGCCCACCGCGCCCGCAGCGGGACGGTGTTGATGAAAAGGCCGACCATGTCCTCGATGCCGGGGACGTCCGCGTCGCGGCCGGAGACCGTGGATCCGAAGACCACGTCGGCGGAGTGCAGGATGCCGCCCAGGGTCACCGCCCAGGCGCTGTGCACGGCCACGCTCAGCGGTACGCCGGCCGTCCGGGCGGCGGCGTCGATGTCCAGCCCCGGTTCGACGGAGGTGTCGGCGAAGCGGTCGGACGGCGTGTGCTCCCTGGCCACCAGCGAGGGGCCGGGCAGCTCGGCGAGTTCGGCGCCCCACACGCGGTCGCTCTCGTCGGCGTCGCGCTCCGCGAGCCAGCCGACGTAGTCGGGGAAGCCGCTCAGCGGGTAGGTGCTGCCGGGCGCGTGGTACTCGGCGAGCAGCGCGCGGAGCATCGGGGGCACCGACCAGCCGTCGGCGATGATGTGGTGGACGGTCTGCACCAGGACGTCGCGGCCGGATTCGGGGTCGCGGACCAGGGTGAACCGCATCAGCGGGCCGGTGGCCAGGTCGAATCCGGCGCGGCGGTCGCGCTCCGCGTGTGCGTGGAGCTCCGCGTCGGTGATGCCGGGCCGGTCGAGGACGGTGAAGGGCGCCTCGGCGCCGCTTTCCAGTACGGAGACGACGCGGCCGTCGGCGAGGGCCGTGAACCGCGCGGCCAGGTTCGGGTACAGGGTGAGCAGTCGGGTGGCCGCGGCAGCGAGGCGGGCGGGGTCGAGCTCGCCCTCGAGCGTCAGCAGCTGCTGTTCGACGTAGCTGCCCGCGGAGTCGTCGTCGAAGACGGAGTGGAAGTACAGGCCTTCCTGCAGCGGGGTCAGCGGCAGGACGGCGCGCAGCTCGGGTCCGTCCAGGGCGTCGACGTCGGCCTGGGTCAGCCGCACCAGCGGGAAGTCGCTGGGCGAGTGCCCGCCCTCTTCGAGCGCGGCCAGGGCGGTGAGGGCCGCCTGGAAGTACCCGCCGATCGCCTCGACGTCCTCGTCGGTGAACATCCCGTCGGGCCAGGAGACGGTGGTGACGAGTTCGTACGCGCCGGTGGCGGAGGGTTCGGCGATCGCGTTGAACTCCAGGGCGCGCGGCAGGCGCATCCTCGGGTCGCGCTTCTCGCCGAGCTGCCCGGTGGTGCCGGAGAGCTGCCAGTCGCCCGGAGCGCCCGCGTCGAAGCGGCCGAGGTAGTTGAAGAGGATCTGGGGTGCCGGGGCCGTGAAGGCGGCGTCGGCCAGGTAGCGCAGGGCGCCGTAGGAGACGCCGTTGCTCGGTACGCGGGCGAGGTCTTCCTTGACCGCCTTGAGCGCGGCGGCGAGGTAGCGGGGGTCGGTGAAGTCGCCGGTCGTGCCGGGGTCGACGGTCACCGGGAACAGGGTCGTGAACCAGCCGACGGTCCGTGACAGTTCCGGCTCGACGCCGGCGGCGCCCGCCACGTGGCGGCCTTCGCGGCCGTGGCCCTCCAGCTCCACGTGCGCGAAGGTCTGCTCCTGGCCGCGATCGCGGCGCCACCGGGCGAGGGTGACGGCGAGCGCGGTCACCAGGACGTCGTTGACGCCCGCGTGGAACTTCGCGGGGATCTCGCCGAGCAGTGCGGCCGTGGCCTCGGAGCCGACGGTGAAGACCCGGGTCCGCTCCCGCTCGACCGTGTCCTCCTCGGACGGGGCGCGCCTGCCGAGCGGCGCGTCGGGGCCGGGCAGGGGGCGCTCGAAGTAGGCGCGGTCCGCGTCGAAGCCGGCGCCCGCCAGGAGCTGGGTCCAGCGGCGGAACGAGGTTCCCACCGCGGGGAGTTCGATCGTCTCGCCGGCGGTGAACTGGCGCCATGCCGTGGCGAGGTCCTCCATCAGGACCCGCCAGGACACGCCGTCGACCACCACGTGGTGGGCGACCAGCACCAGCTGCCGGGCCTCGCGGCGCCAGACGGCCCGCAGCATCACGCCGTTGTCCGGGTCCAGTCCTTCGGTTGCGAGGGCCACGCACGCGTCGAGCGGCCCCTCGCTCTCCTGCCAGTCGGCGGTGGCTCCGCCGGCCTCCGGGATGTCGAAGCTCCAGCGGTCCCCGCGCACCAGCCGGGCGCGCAGCATGTCGTGCCGGGCGACGACGGAGTCGAGGACGGGGCCGAGGGCGTCGGCGGTGAGACCCGCCGGGGTGTTCAGGACGACCGCCTGGACGAAGCCGTCGATGGCGTCCGTGGTCCGGCCGAGCCACTGGACGATGGGCGAGCCCACGACGGGACCGGTCGCGACGTCGGCGTGGTCCACGCGGGCCACGTCCTCGCGGCCGGCCACCGCCGCCAGGGCGCCCAGGACGCTGTTGGCGAAGATCTGGCCCGCGGTGACGTAGAGGCCCGCTTCGCGGAGCGCGCTGAGCAGCGAGATGGCGAGGATGCTGTCTCCGCCGAGCTGGAAGAAGTCCTGGTCGACGCCGACTTCCTCGAGCCGCAGCACGGAGGCGACGGCCGCGCAGACGGCGCGCTCGTTGTCGGTGGAGGGCCGGAGGAACGTCCCGGTCACGACCTCGGGCTCGGGCAGGGCGCGCCGGTCGAGCTTGCCGTTCGCGGTGAGCGGGAACTCGGTCATCACGACGATGTGGGCGGGCACCATGTACTCGACCATGTGCTCGGTGGCCCAGGCCTTGACCTCGGCGGCCCGCAGCTCCGCGGCTCCGGCGGCCGGGATCACGTAGCCCACGAGGTAGGTGCCGCCCGCGCTGTTCTTCTTCGCGATGACGCAGGTGTGCCGTACCGCGGGGTGCTCGGCGAGGCCGGCCTCCACGTCCTCCAGCTCGAGGCGCATGCCGCGGACCTTGACCTGATTGTCGGCGCGGCCGAGGAAGTCCAGGGAGCCGTCGGGGGCGAACCGGGCGAGGTCACCGGTGCGGTAGAGGCGGGAGCCGTCGGTCGCGAAGGGGTTCGCCACGAACCGGGAGGCGGTGAGTCCGGGTGCGTTCACGTATCCGCGGCCCAGGAGGAAGCCTCCGACGTAGAGCTCGCCGCCGACGCCGACCGGGACGGGGCGCAGCTCGTCGTCGAGGACGTAGAGCTGGGTGTTCGGGTTGGCCTTGCCGATCGAGGTGGACAGGCGTTCCGCTTCGCCCCGGTAGATGACGTGGGAGACGCCGATGGTCGTCTCGGCCGGGCCGTAGCCGTGGTACATGGGGATGTCGAGCCGGGTGCGGTAGCGCTCGTACAGCTCGGGGGTGAGCACCTCGCCGCCGCACCACACGTGGCGCATGCTGTCGAGGCGGTCGGAGTCGCCGGCTATCTCCAGCAGGACGTCCAGCATGGAGGAGACGAGGTAGGTGAAGGTGACGCGGTGCTCGGCGATCACGCCGAGGAGGTGGTGCGGGTCGCGTTCGCCGCCGGGCCGCAGGACCACGAGCCGGCCGCCGCACACCAGCGGGAGGAAGATCTCGTTGATGGATATGTCGAAGGACAGGGGCGCCTTGAAGAGCGAGGCGTCGTCGTGTCCGAAGCCGAGGATCTCGTCGACCTGCCAGAGCAGGCGCTCGCTGATCGCCTCGTGCCGGATCATCGCGCCCTTGGGGCGGCCCGTCGATCCGGACGTGAAGATCACGTAGGCCAGGGAGTTGCCGTGCGCGGTGATTCCGGTGCCCTCGGCGCTGTGGTCGGCGTACCGCCAGTCGTCGAGGTCGACGGCCGCGGCGGCCGGTTCGGCGGGGTCGTGTTCGCCGGAGTCGTTCAACTGGAGCACGACCCGTGCGTCGTCGATGACGACGGCGCGGCGCGCGGCGGGCCACTGCGGGTCGAGCGGGACGAAGGCGCAGCCGGCCTGGAGCACGCCGAGCAGGCCGATGACCATGTCGGCGGAGCGGCCCAGCGAGATGCCCACGACCTGCTCGGAGCCGAGTCCGCGGCCGATCAGGTGGTGGGCCAGCTGCGCGGACAGCTCCGCCGCCTGGCGGTAGGTCAGCGAGCGGTGTTCGTCGATGATGGCGACCGCGTCGGGCCTCAGGCGCGCCTGCTCGCGGAACATCTCCACGATGGTCGGCCGGACCCGGTCCGCCGCGTTGTCGTTCCACTCGGCCAGGGTCGTGAGCCGCTCCGCCACTCCGGACGGGCTGATGGTGCCGAGGGGCCGGTCGGGGAAGTCCGCCAGGTCGTCCAGCGCGCGCTGCGCGTCGGACTGCAGGACGGTCCCGGGGACCGCGATGGCCCAGCCGTCGGGGGCGGCTTCGCCGGTCTCCCAACCGCCGGGCGCGGCCCCGCCGTTGTCGACCCAGCCCAGAACGTCCGCGAAGAGCGTTCCGGGGGCCAGGTCGATTCCGTCGGGGCTCGCGCCCGTCGCCCAGTACGACAGTCCGATGGCACAGGCCTCGGCGATGGTCCGGTCGGAATATCCGCCGGTACGCCGGCGCACGTCTGCCAGGCGCGTAGGAGAGATCAGCACGAGACGAGCGCTCGGTTCCATCATTTGAAGACTCAACACCCTTCCAAGGTACGAAGGCTAGCCTAACCTAAATTAGGGTGACCTAACTAGCGTCTCTCCAGGCCCGCCAGAGTCGCGCGTAGCGGCCGCCCAGGGCCACCAACTCCTCGTGCGTGCCCTGCTCCACGACGCGTCCCGCATCCAGCACGGCGATCCGGTCGGCCGCCACCGCCTGGGTCAGCCGGTGGGCCACGAACAGCGTGGTCCGCCCGGCGCAGGCGGCCAGTACGGCCCGCTCCAGCTCGGCGGCGCCCTCGCTGCCCGCCTCCGCGGTCGACTCGTCGAGCACGACCACGGGAGCCCGGCCCAGCACCAGCCGGGCCAGGGCGACCTGGGCCACCTTGGTGCCGTCCAGGCGCGCACCGCCCTCGCCGACCGCGGTGTCCAGACCCTCGGGCAGCGCCTCGACCCACTCGGCCGCCCCTACGGTGCCCAGCGCGGCCAGCAGTTCGGCGTCGCTCGCCTCCGGCGCGGCCAGTCGCAGGTCGTCGGAGAGCGGCCCGGAGAACACGTGCGTCTCCTGGGTCAGGATGCTCACCAGCGCTCTCGCCCCGGCCTCGTCCAGATCGGCGAGGTCGGTCGACCCGATCCGCACCGAACCGGCCTCGGGGGTCCCGATGCCGGCGATGAGCGCGGCCAGGGTCGTCTTGCCGGCGCCCGTCGCACCCACCAGGGCCAGCGAACCGCCCGCCGGGATCGTCAAGGTGACGTCGCTCAGGACGGGTTCATCGGCTCCGGGGTACCGGAACGTCAGCCCCTTCACCGTCACCGGGTACGGGTCCTCGTCCGCCGGCGCGGCGGCGCGGTCGCCCACCAGCCGGTCCTCGGTGGACTCCGCCAGCACCCCGACGAGCCGGGTCAGGCTCGCGCCCGACTTCTGGGCCTCGTCGAAGGTGAACATGATCGCGCCCAGCGGGGTGAACAGCCGGTGGAACACCAGCGGCGCCGCCGCCACGTCACCGAGGCTGGCGGAGCCGGTCTCCAGCAGGACGTAGCCCACGACCAGGATCAGCGACAGGCCGATGAACTCCGCCCGGTTCTCCCTGCCGACGAACCGGCCGAAGAAGTGGAACACCTCGATGCCGAGGTCGCGCACCCGCCGCGAATCCTCGGAGACCTTCTCGCGGAAGGCCTCCTCCAGGCGGTGCGCCCGTACCGTCTCGATGCCGTTCAGGCCGCTGATCAGCGCCTGCGCGCGCTCGGCCTGGGCCACCGCGCGCTTGCGGTAGAGCGGGGCCGACCGGGGCAGGTACCAGCGCAGGGCCAGCGCGTAGGCCGGCAGCGCACAGGCGCCGGCCAGGCCGAGCCGCCAGTCGAGGCCGAACATGCCGATCGTGGCGATGGCGACCAGGACCCCCGCGGAGAACACCGTGGGGATGGCGGAGCGGATGCCCTTGGACAGGACGGCTACGTCGTCGCCGACCCGGGAGAGCACGTCGCCGCGGCCCACCTGCTCGACCCGGGCGCTGGGCATGCCCAGCACGGCCCGTACGGCACCTTCGCGCAGACCCGCGAGCAGGTCGGCGCCGAGTCGCCCGATCAGGTAGGCGGACAGGGCGGTGGCCGCCGCGCCGAGGAGCGCGGCGGCCACCATCCAGGCCCCGATCGTGACCAGGATCGAACGCGGTTCGCCCCCGATCACTCCGTCGACCACCCGGCCGAGCAGCAGCACGGGGAGCATTTGGAGAGCCGCCCCGGCGACCGTGCTGAGTACGGCGCCGGACGTCAGCCAGGGCATCGTGCGGCAGTTGGCCGCCACCCATCGGGCCGCTTCACGTCCGGTCGTCGTACGCAGGGTTGCCGGGGCGACCCGAGTTTCCGTGGTGCTCACACCTAGCCGACCGACTTGACGAGCTCGTCGATGGCGAAGGGCAGGGCGGGCAGGGTGGCCTGCGACATGGCCGCGCCGGCCGCGGGGCCCTCGCTGTCGAGCAGGTAGGACACCTTGTTGGCCTTGGTGACCTTCAGGTTGGCGAAGAGCTCGGACTTCTTCAGCGCGTCCGTGTCGGCCTTGTCGTTGATGACGAAGACGCGGTCGACGTCGATGAGGTTCATGCGCTCCGGGGAGAGCGCGAAGGAGAACTTGCCGTCCGAGATCTTGTCGAGCTCGGCCTGGCCCTTGAAGCCCATGCCGGTCAGGAGCTGACCGCGCACGTCGGTGGTGGTGAAGGGGTTGACCGCGTCCTTGTACCAGGACACCGCGACGGCCGTCTGGGTGGCGAACTCGGGGTGCGCCTTCTTGACCGTGGCGAGCTTGTCCTGGATGCCCTGGATCATCGCCTTGCCCTCGGTCTCCTTGCCGACCGCCTTGGAGATCTGGAGGGCGTTGTCCGACCACGGAGCGCTGAAGGGCTCCTTCTCGGTCTTGGTGCGGCCGACGGTCGGGGCGATCTTCGACAGCTTGTCGTAGGCGGCCTGGTCGACCTCGGAGTAGACCGCGATGATCAGGTCGGGGCGCAGGGACGCGATCTTCTCGAAGTTGGGGCCGGTGTCACCGTTCTTCATGATGACCTCGGGCTTGGCCTCGCCCCACTTGTCCTTCACCCAGGGCCACTGGGTGTTGATGTTGGGGCTCTGGCCTTCCGGGTTCGGGTACTGGTCGGTCATGCCGACCGGCTTGATGCCGAACGCGAGGACGGTCTGGTCGTCGGTGTAGCCGACGGTGACGACCCGCTGCGGGGCCTTCTTGACCTCGGTGGAGCCGAAGAAGTGCTCGACGGTGACGGGGAACGCACCGGTCGCGGCCGGGGTGTTGGCGCTGTCGTTCTTCTTGTCCTTGTCGGCCGAGTCGGAACCGCACCCAGCGAGGAGGCCTACACCGAGGGCCGCGGCGGACACGGTTGCCGCCAGCTGCCGCCAGGGCTTCATACGTGTCGTTCGGTCGAGGAGCATGCGGGATCCCTTGCTTTCGTGCTGTCCACTACGGCCCCACTTAGGGCAGGCAAACCGTACCCCGGGGAAGTGAGGTAAGCCTAGCCTAAGTTAAGGGGCTGTTGTTTCAGCTGCCCGCACTCTGACTTCCCACACTCTGGACGCCGTCACTCAGAACATGGGTCCGCCCGATCGGCACGACGAGCGGCCGGTCGCCCACCGGATCGTCAATCACCATGGCACGCAGGCCGAATGCCTCGTGCAGCAACTCGGCGGTCAGCACCTCGCGCGGGTGACCCTGCGCCAGGACCGAACCGGCCTTCATCACGATCAGGTTGTCGCTGTAACGCGCGGCCAGGTTGAGGTCGTGAAGCACCATCACCACGGTGCATCCCGACTCGTGCAGGTCGTCGACCAGGTCGAGCACGTCGATGGCGTGCGCCAGGTCCAGATAGGTGGTGGGCTCGTCGAGCAGCAGCAGATCGGTGCCCTGAGCGAGGGTCATGGATATCCACACGCGTTGACGCTGGCCCCCGGAGAGGGCGTCGACGGGCCGGTCGGCCAGGTCGGCCACCCCCGTCATCGCCAGCGCGCGTTCCACGACGGAGGCGTCGTCCGAGGACCACTGGCGCAGCCAGCTCTGGTGCGGATGCCGGCCCCGGGCGACCAGGTCGGCCACGGTCAGGCCCTCCGGCGCGACCGGCGCCTGGGGCAGCAGGCCGAGCTTCTTGGCCACGTCCCTGGTCCGCATCCGCGCGATGTCCTCGCCGTCCAGGACCACGGATCCGCTGGTCGGCTTGAGCAGCCGCGACAGGGTCCGCAACAGGGTGGACTTGCCGCACCCGTTGGGGCCGATGATCGTGGTCACCACACCGGGCGGGATCGACACGTCGAGCGCGTCGATGACGGTCCGGTCGCCGTACCCGACCGTGACGCCCTTGGCCGCCAGCCGCGGGACGGCGTCGGCATCGGACTTGGTCTCGGTGATGGACTGAGCGACCACGGCTCCCCCTCTATTTAGGCTTGCCTAACCTTTCTATCACCTAGCGGCGGTTCGCCCGCACCAGGAGGTAGATGAGGAAGGGGCCGCCGATCGCGGCGGTGACCACGCCGACCGGCAGGGCGATCGGCAGTGCCGTACGGGCGACCAGGTCCGAGCCGATCAGCAGCAGCGCCCCCACCACGGCGGACGCCACCAACGGCGGCGTCGGGGACTTCGTCAGACGGAGCGCCACCTGCGGCGCCACCATGGCGACGAACGGGACCGGTCCCGCGGCGCTCACCGCGAAGCCGGCCAGCAGCACCGCGCACAGCAGCAGGACGGCCCGTACCAGCGAGAACCGGACGCCGAGGCCGGCGGCCACGTCGTCGCCGAAGTGCAGCGGCTTGAACTGGAAGGCGACGCACGCCACGACGACCGCGAGGGCGAGCGTGCCCCAGAGGGCCACCCCCACCTCGTCCCACGACCGGTTGTCCAGGGAGCCGACCAGCCACGCCTGGGCCCGCGCCACGTCCCTGATGTCGGCGGTGACCAGCAGCCAGGTCGTGATCGCCTCCATCACGGCGCTCACGGAGAGGCCGATGAGGATGAGCCGGAAGCCGTCGACCCCGCGCCGCCACGCCATGAAGTAGACCAGCAGCCCCGTGCCGAGGCCTCCGGCGAGTGCCGCTCCGGACAGCCCCACGGAGCTGACGACCGCGGCCGTGGCCCCGCCGGACACCGTCACCAGGCACACCGCGACCGCGCTGGCGCCCCCGGTGATCCCGAGGATGTCCGGACTGGCCAGCGGATTGCGGGCGATGGACTGGGTGATCGCCCCGGACATCCCCAGCGCGATGCCGACGACGAGTCCGGCCAGGGCCCGCGGCATGCGCAGATCCATGATCACGAACTGGTCGACCTGCTCGCCGCCACCGAAGAGGGTGGCCACCACCTGTGACAGGCCGAGGGGGAAGTCCCCCACGGCTATGGACAGGCAGAACACCAGGAAGGCCGCCGCCGCCAGCAGCAGCGTGACCAGCACGATCCTGGGCCGCCAGACGAACGACACGCCCCCGAGCCGCACACCCGGCGCCACCGACGGCTTCTCGGCGGGCTTCACCACTGTCACGTTCATGCGCTCTTGAACTTTCCCCGCCACACCAGGACCGCGAAGAACGGGGCACCGAGGAGAGCGACGAGGATGCCCGCGTCCAGCTCTCCCGGCCGCACCACGACGCGTCCCACGATGTCGCAGACCAGAAGGACGACCGCGCCGAGCAGACCCGCGTACGGCACCAGCCAGCGGTAGTCGGGGCCGGCCAGGTACCGGGCCACGTGCGCGACCATGAGTCCGAGGAAGGCGATGGGACCGCACGCCGCCGTGGCCGCGCCCGCCAGCAGCGTGATGGCGATGATGCCGGTGATCCGGACCAGCGTGATGTTCACGCCCAGTCCCCGCGCCACGTCGTCGCCCAGGTTCATCAGGTTGACGGAAGGCAGGGTGGCCAGCGCCAGCACCAGCCCGACCACGATGAAGCCGGTCACCGGCCAGATGACGCCGAAGCCGACGCCGGCCACCGATCCGGCGTTCCAGAAGCGCAGGGCGTTGAGCGCCGCCTTGTCCGACAGCGCGACCGCCGTCGTCATCGCCATCAGGAACACCGTGACCCCCTGCCCGGCCAGAGCGAGCGTCAGCGGGTTGCCGGCGCCGCGACCGATGCTCGACAGCCCGAACACCACCACACCGGCGAGCGCGGCACCCAGGAAGGCGAACCAGACGTACTCGAACGGGTCGGTGAGCCCGAACAGGGCGATCGCCGACACCACGGCGAACGAGGCGCCGGTGTTGACCCCGAGCAGGCCGGTGTCCGCGATGGGGTTGCGCGTGTACCCCTGGATCAGCGCCCCGGCGACGCCCAGGGCGATGCCCGCCACGATCGCGAGGACCGTACGGGGCACCCGTACGGTCTGCATGATGAGCCTGGCTTCGGAGAGCTTCTGGTCGGGGTCGGGGTCCGCGAAGAGCCCGTGCCACGCCTCGGCGGGGCTGAGCGCCCGCGCGCCGACGGCGAGGGACACCACCGCCGCGACCACGAGGAACGCGAGGAGCGCGCCCAGGCCCACGATCCGCCGCCGCCGGATCCGCGCCACGACCTGGGAGGGTGCCGGGCGTTCGACCGTTGCGGCGCCCACGTCGAGGCGGGTCATCCCTTGTGTCCGGTGCGGGCTGCGGGCCGCCTCCGCGCCTCGTGCTCGCGGGCGGGCGGGCCGCCGGCGGGGCGGCGAGTACCAGTGGGCACGGACGTTCCTTCTTCGTGGGGCAACTGGTTGCACAGTACTGCCGCACCTCCGGCGGGAACGCACCGGAGGCACGGCAGTGAGCGGGGCGAGGACCCGCTAGTGCTTTGGCCGGGAAGGTTTGCCGGGTCGCGGCGTCCGGTGCGGTGCATCGCAAGGCGGAGGGCCACGGCTCGTACCGGACGTACTTCCGTGGTCCGACA